>NZ_JBEXKG010000193.1:0-12318 GCF_040609555.1 Streptomyces sp. NPDC004658 | reverse complement strand
GATGAGCTGGAACCGTTCATCCGGGCGGGCCGCCGCGTCGGCGCCCGGCCGGGCCGTCTTTCCGCGCAGTCTCGGGGTCCTGGGGCGCCGGGGTCCGGCCGGGCGTGCCTCGGGCCCCGTCCCCGTCAGCGCCGGTACGGTTACCGCCAGCGCACAGCCGAGGGCGACGCCGGCCGCGACCAGCCAGACGGCGGGCCGGCCGGCGGGCGGCAGGTCCAGGCGCAGGCCGAGCCGGGCCAGCGGGCCGTGCCCGGCCAGCAGCGCGGTCAGCGGGCCGGCGAGCAGCGGGGCGCACACGGCCGCGGGCAGCGCGAGCAGCAGGGCCTCGGCCCCGGCGAGCGCGGCGATCCGGGTGCGGGAGGCGCCGCGGGCCCGCAGCAGCCGGGTCTCGTCGGCGCGTTCGGTGCTGAGCAGCCGGGCGACGAGCAGCAGCGCGTAGCCGGCGAGCAGGGCGAGCAGGAGCGCGACGATCAGCAGGGTGGAGCGGGCCACGAGGAGCGAACGGTCCACCCGGTCCAGCACGTCCGGCAGCGCGGTCTGCGACACCGTCGTACCGCTGAGCGCGGCCGGCTCGCGCAGGGCCGCGCTGCCGGCCCGGGCCGCCGCGCGCAGTTCCCCGATCCGGCCGGTCGTCACCGAGGCGAAGTCCGCCGACGCCAGCCAGCCCGTCGCCCCGGCGCTGACCCGGCCGCCGGTGAGGACGGCGGGGTCGGCGAGCAGCGGGCCGTAGGTGGTGAAGCCGGACTTCTTCACCCCGCGTCCGAGCAGGTCGTCCAGCCGCCAGTACGGTGCCGTCACCGAGGCGGGGCGGTACACGCCGACGACCCGGACCCGGACCGGGGGGCCTTGCAGCCGGTCCGCCAGGGTGAGCCGGGCGCCGGGCCTCACCCGCAGCGCGCGGGCGGCCGTCTCCGGGAGCGCCACCTCGGTCGCGGCCCCGGTACGGCGGGGGAGGCGGCCGGCGGCCAGACGCACCTGTGTGGGGTCCAGTGCGGCGAAGTACGTCAGGTCCGGGTCGCCCGACCTGCTCGCGGGTGGCTGGAGGGAGCGGGGCAGGGCGTACGGCCCCGAGCGGCGCAGGGTCCGCACGGCCACCGGTAACCCGGCGAAGGTGCGGCGCGCGCCCTGGCGTACGGCGGTGTCGGCGGCGGTCCGCCCGGCCGGGGGCACGTCCGCCTTGACGATCAGCGCGGTGTCGGCGGCGTTGCGCGGGTCGCCGAGCACATGGCGCAGCGCCGCGTCGCCGATCGCCCCCGAGTACGCCGTGAGCGTCGCCAGCACGGCGGTGGTCAGCACCACCGTCAGCAGCGCGGCGCCCAGCAGCAGGCGGTGCGCACGCGCGCGTGAGAAGACGAACCCCGTCACCCGGCCCCCGTGTGTCCGGTGCTTCCAGACCTTCGGGCGATGCTGGCAGAGGGCCGGGCGGCGGGTAAGCGGTTGTTCGCCGGTCTATACCGGATTGTGATCGGAATGCGGCGACGGGTGACCGGAATCCGACCTTCAGTGACGGCCGGTGCGTCCGGTCAGCCGGGGGTGTTCACCATCGACGCGGCGGCGTACGTCAGGTAGTTCCACAGCGTCCGCTCGTGCTCCTCCGACAGCCCCAGCTCGTCGACGGCCACCCGCATGTGCCGCAGCCAGGCGTCGTGCGCCGCCCGGTCCACGGTGAACGGGGCGTGCCGCATGCGCAGCCGGGGGTGGCCGCGGTTCTCGCTGTACGTCGTCGGACCGCCCCAGTACTGCATCAGGAACAGGGCCAGCCGCTCCTCGGCCGGACCCAGGTCCTCCTCGGGGTACATCGGCCGCAGGAGCGGGTCCTCGGCGACCCCCTCGTAGAAACGGTGGACGAGCCGGCGGAAGGTCTCCTCCCCGCCGACCTGCTCGTAGAAGGTCTGCTCCTGAAGCGTGCCGCGCCGAATCTCATTCACCCGTCCATCGTCTCAGACCGGGTGACCGAGGACTCCAGGCTTAGGACCAGCCCCGTGCCCCCCCGTGCGGGACCGCCCGCCCCTACTGTGGACCCATGGGCGTCCACGACACCGAGACCGAGGCACTCGCCGACGCGGCGCGGGCCGAGCTGGTGCGGGAGATCGACGCCGACGGGGCCTGGGCGGACGACCCGGAGTGGCGGGAGGCGTTCGCGGCGGTGCCCCGGCACCTGTTCGTGCCGTACTACTACGTCGCCGGGTCGCACGGCTACGAACGCCGCTGGGGCGAGAGCCCCGACCGCCGGGCCCGGGAACGCTGGGTGCGCGGCGCCTACGAGGACGTCCCGCTCGCCACCCGGCTGCGCGACGGCGAACTCGTGTCCTCCAGCAGCCAGCCGTCCCTGATGGCCAGGATGCTGGTCGCCCTGCGCGTCGAGGACGGCGACCGGGTCCTGGAGGTGGGCGCCGGCACCGGCTACAACGCGGCCCTGCTCGCCCACCGGCTCGGCTCCGACGACCTCGTCACCACCATCGACCTGGAACCGGAGATCACCGAGTCGGCCCGGCAGCACCTCGCGGCGGCCGGCCACCACCCCGTCGTCGTCACCGGCGACGGCGCCCGCGGCGTGCCCGAACGCGCCCCCTTCGACCGGATCATCGCCACCTGCGAGCTGCCCACGGTGCCGCGCGCCTGGCTGGCCCAGTGCCGCCCCGGAGCACGGGTCCTCACCCCGCTCGCCACGGGCCTGCTCACGCTCACCGTGCGGGACGCGGAGCACGCCGAGGGCCCGTTCCTGCCCGGGGCCGCCTTCTTCGTGCCGCTGCGCGGCGGGCGCGGGACGCACCCCGAGGGCGTCTCGATGGCCGGGCTGCCGCGCCGGGCCCGCGAGCAGGAGCCGTTCCGCTTCCTGCTCGCGCTGACCCGCGGCACCCTCGACCCGCAGGCGGCGTACGCCCTGTGGGAACGCGAGGGCGAACCGGGGCGCGGCCGGTACGGCGTCACGGTCGCCGGCGAGCACGCCTGGGCGTGGCTGGACGACCCGCAGGGGCCGTACGCCTGGCCCCTGCCCTAGGGCCTGGCGCGGTCAGCCCCGGCGGACGGTGATCGTCGTCCAGGCGCCCACGTGCACCCGGTCGCCGTCCTGGAGCGGGACCGGCACGAACGGCTGGATCGGCTCCTCCGACATGTTGACCGTGGTGCCGTTCGTCGAGTTCTGGTCGACGACCGCCCAGCTGCCGTCCGGCTGCTGCACCAGCACCGCGTGCTGGTGCGAGACGCCCGGGTCCTCCGGCGGCACCGACAGGTCGATGTCGGGGGTGTCGCCGGTGGAGTGCCGGCGGCGGCCGATGGTGATCTGGTTGCCGGTCAGCGTGCGCTGCTGCTCGGGCGAGTACGCGGGCAGGTTCAGACCCGCGGCCTCGGGGCCGGAGCGCTGCATCATCGCCATGAAGTACTCGCGGTCCGGACCGATGGTCGCGGTCCAGGTGGTCGACCGGGACGCCTGCGGCGCCTGCGGGAAACCGCCGGGTCCGCCCGGTCCCGGCGGGGTCTGGGTGCCGCCGGGCTGCGGGTAGCCGTAGCCGCCGCCCTGACCGCCGGGGCCGCTGGACGACGGCGGGGAGATCACCCAGTCGTCGTCGGCGGCCGGGGGCCGGCGGGTCTCGCCCGGGAAGGCGGGCGGCGCCGGCGCAGCGGACTGCTGGAACGCCTGCGGGGCTCCGCCGGGACCGCCGGTCGGCACCGGACGGGAGGGGTCACCGCCGAAGCCGGAGGGTCCGGGCGGAGTGGGGCCGCCGGGACGGGACGGCTCACGCCCGAAGGGGGCGGGTCCTTGCGACCCCGGGCCCTGGCCCTGACCTGGGCCCTGACCCGGACCCTGTCCAGGGTTGCCGCCGAAGCCGGACGCGTCACCCGGTCCCGGGCCCTGCCCCCGGCCACCGCCGAATCCGGACGGGCCGGACGGACCGGACGGACTACCGGGGCCCTGCCCCGGACCGCCGCCGAACGCGGACGCACCGGACGGGCCGCCGGAACCCGGCCCCTGCCCGGGACCCCCGCCGAAGCCGGACGGGCCACCCGAACCCGGGCCGCCGGGACCGCCGGGGCCCTGGCCCGGCACCGTGCCCCGGCCGCCGAAGCCGCCGGGACCGGACGGGCCGGACGCACCACCGGCGCCCGGGCCCTGGCCCGGACCGCCCTGGCCACCCTGACCCGGCCCCTGGCCGAAGCCCTGCGGCGGCCCGGGCCGCCGCTGATCGCCGGTGCCGAAGGGGGGCCGGCCCGAGGGACCGGGGGAGGTCGGCGGGCCGGACGGGGCCCGGTCGCCGCCGAACGGCGTCGGGCCCGACGGCTCGCTGTGGAAGGACGGGATCGGCTCGGCGGGCCGGTTCACCTGCGAGGGCCGCGAGCCCTGGTACTCGTACCCGTCACCCCCGCCGTACGTGGAGCTCGGCGGCTGGAACCGCGGCTGCGGCGGGCGCGGGGCGGCCGGGGTGTAGGAGGTCGCCGTGTTGGTC
Source organism: Streptomyces sp. NPDC004658 (assembly GCF_040609555.1). Taxonomy (NCBI): domain Bacteria; kingdom Bacillati; phylum Actinomycetota; class Actinomycetes; order Kitasatosporales; family Streptomycetaceae; genus Streptomyces; species Streptomyces sp. NPDC004658. Next base: position 7,873 of record NZ_JBEXKG010000193.1, on the reverse strand, counting down.
AGGAAGTTCCACCGGCACTCCTCGCAGAAGGGCGCGCCGCCCTCGCGGGGCGTACGGCACTGCGGGCACAGCTCCGGCTCCGGGTCGGACCCGCCGGCCGGGTGCGGCCGGGCACCGGCCGGGCCGCCCTGCGGGGGCGGGAATCCGTAGCCACCCGGGGGCGGCGGAGGGGGCGGAGGTACGGCACCGGCCATGCGGTGACCGCAGACCTCGCACCAGTCGTCGGAACCCGACTGGTGTCCGTTCGGGCAGGTCGGCATGTCGGTGCTTCCCCTTCTCCTACGCGTCCGAGGGTCACTTCTTCACACGAACAGTCTTGGTGGACCGGGTCTCCAGAGTCATCTCGTCCGCCTCCGCGACCCTCGTCTTCAACCGCACAGTACCTGTCACGGCGTCGACCACGTCCACCACCTTCGCAAGCAGTTTCGCAGTATCCGCGTTCCCCGAGGCGTTCGCGAGCTGAACAGCGCGCCCCAGTTTGGCGGTTGCTCCATCGAAATCCCCCGCTTTGCGAAGGTCGAGGCCCTTCTGAATGGCTTGTGCCAGTTCGGCCTGCCCGGTGTAGTGGGCGACTTGGGGGTTGATCGTGGTGGAGGCGGCCATGTCGTCGGTCCACACGGCCCGTACGAGCCCCTGCGCGCCGAGGTTTTGGGCGGTTCCGTCCGGTTGCGGAACCACGAGGGAGACCCGCGCGGCGAGCATCTCCTGGCCGAGCCCGGCCGGCGGGACCGTCACGCACAGGTGGTAGTCGCGGGACTCGTCGCCCCAGGACCCGGTCGGATAGTCCCCGGCGCGCGGCCCGGCATCGGTACGACGGCCGGTCAAGTCCTCGACGGCCGGGGCGACTTGCTTGACGAACCGGATGGTCGTGCCGACCGGCGTCCACACCCGCAGGGAGACGTCGGCGACCTCCTTGCCCATCGCCGTCTCCATCATCCGCGTGAAGTCCGCGGCCAGACCCGCCGGGTCGGCGACGATGTCGGCGGTGCCGAGCAGCGCCGAGGCGATTCCTGTGACTTCTTTCACTTCCCAGTCGGTGCCCACGCCCCGGGCGTCACAGGTGAACCGACCGGCGCACGCGTCCAGCGTCGCCCGCAGATCCTCCGCCGACTCGTGTTCGTTGCGGCCGTCGGTGAGCAGGATGCCGTGCCGGAGGGTGACGTCCGCCGCGGACAGCAGCCGGTCGGCGAGCCGCAGCCAGGTGCCGATGGCCGTACCGCCGCCCGCGCTCAGCCGGCGCAGCGCCTGCTTGGCCTGCTCGCGGGTGGTGGCGTCGGCGACCGCGAGCCGTCCGCCGCCCGGATAGACCTCCTTGGCCACGTGGGTGCCGCCGATCACCGTGAAACGGGTGCCGTCGCGCAGGGTGTCGATCGCGGCGGCCGTGGCCTCCCGGGCGCCCCGCATCTTGGCCGGCGGGTAGTCCATGGAACCCGAGCAGTCCACCATGATCGCGACGGCGGCGGACGGCCCCCCGCCCGGCGGGTACACCGGCGCGGTGACCGCGCTGCCGATGGTGCCGCCGCCGGTCGCGGTCACCGTGACGATGGCGTTGACCTCGCTGCCGCCCTCGGGCAGGTACTCGTTCTGGTAGACGTCCACCGAGAACCGCGGCACGTTCGGCTTCGCGAAATTGGCCATGCTTGCTCACATCCCCCTCGGACACCTCGCCGACGCGAGGTGACGACTGCGAGCGGACCGGTCCCCTCCGGTCCGCCGCGGCTTCCCCGTGCCGTTCCCCCGTCGGATACGGCCCTCAGGCCGATCCTGCCCCCTGCGGCGGCGCCGGGAACGGCAGGACCGCCACTGTTACGTTGTCGTGGCCCCCGCCGTCCAGGGCGTGCCCCACCAGCACCCGCGCGCTGTGCAGCGGGCGGGCCGCCGCGTCGAGCGGGACCACCTCGGACATCTCCTCCGCCGTCTCGGCGTAGTTCCACAGTCCGTCGGTGCACACCACCACGGCGCCGGGCCGATCCGGCTTGAACGACGCGGTGTGCGGCTCCAGTTCGTAGGCGTCCGCGCCGAGCCAGCCGGTGATCGCGTGGGCGCGCTCGTCGGCGTACGCCTCGGCCTCGCTCATCAGGCCGGCGGCGACCATCTGCGCGGCCCAGGAGTCGTCCTCGGTCAGCCGGGCGGGCGGGGCCGAGCGGTCGGTGGGCACCCAGTAGACGCGGCTGTCGCCGACCCAGCCGACGACCAGCAGGCCGGGGGTGACCACCGCGCCGACGATCGTGCAGGCCGGGGCGTTCTGGTGCGGGGCGTGCTCACGGGCCGTGGCGGGCTCCTCGGCGAGCGCGTTGACGGCCTGCGCGGCGGCGACGATCGCCTCGTGCATCGCCGCCTGCGGGTGGGTGCCGCGCGGCAGCGCGGCCAGCAGCGTGTCACCGGCCGCCTGGGAGGCGGCCAGGGAGGCGTCGTCGGGGCGGGTCGCGGACGACACGCCGTCGCAGACGATCGCCAGCGCGGCCGGGGTGCCGTCGGGCAGCGTGGTGTGGCCGACGGCGAAGGCGTCCTCGTTGCGGTGGTGGCGCAGGCCGCGGTCGCTGACGGCGGCGACCGGCCCCGACTCCCGCTCCACGTGGTCGCGTTCGCGCGGCTGGGCGTGCCCGCAGTTCTCGCAGTAGCCGTCGCCGTCCACCCGGCCCGCCCGGCAGGCCACGCACAGCTGTGCCGGGTCGGCCGGCGCGGAGGCCGGCCGTGGATCCGGGGCCTGCAGCGGGTACTCGTCGGGCTCGTCCGGCCGGTCGAACCGCACCCCGGTACCGGAGGAATGCCCCCCACCGGTCTCGCCGCCCGACGGGGCGCCGCCCGGGACGGGACCGCTCTCGTGCGGGGGCTCAGGTGCCTCACCCGGGACGGGGCCGGACTCCTGTCCCGCCGGCGCAACGGCGCCGGGACCCTGGCCGGACAGCGGTGCGCCGCCCGAGTCGGTGCCCGGCAGGTCCGTCGGGAGGTGGGGCGCCGGGGAGGCCGTGGGGTCGGGCGCGGGCCACGTGGTGCCGTCCCCGGGTCCGGCGGGGCCCGTCATGGTGAGCGTCGGATGGTCCTGCGGCGGCGCGGGCACCACCGAAAGGTCGTATCCGCACGCTCCGCAGAACAGGTCACCCGACTCCACGGGCTCCGCGCAGCTCGGGCACTTCGCCAGTGCGGCCTGCTGGGGCATCTGCGACATCGACTACACCCACGTCCGGGGGCGGTAACGGTTGGCCCGTTCCACCAGCTCGATCCTCTCCTCGCCGCCGGGCGCCAGCCGGGCCAGCGCGCGGTAGGCACGCTCCAGGCCGAAGCGGAGGCCCCGCTCGTCCAGACCGCTGCCCAGCAGCACCCGGCCGCCGGCGGCGGGCCCGGTGCCCTGGCCCCCGGAGAGTATCCAGTCCAGCGCACAACCGAGCACTTCCGCCGACAACAGCTCGCGCCGCTCCGGGTCCAGGCCGTACGCCTGGAGTGCCTCGACCTGACCGGCGGCGGCCGTCAGGTCGTCCAGGAACGGTACGTCACCCGCGCTCGCCGTGCGCTGTCTCAGCCGGGCCCGGACGGCGGCGACCCGGGCGGCCGTGTAGTGGATGGAGGACTCCGGCACCGACTCCAGCGTCGCCACGGCGCCCCGCCGGTCCCCGGCCGCGAGCTGCACCCGGGCCAGCCCGAACGCGGCGCTCACGAAGCTCGGGTCGGTCGTCCACACCAGGCGGTAGTACTCGGCCGCGTTGTCGAGCTGGCCCAGCACCTCGGCGCACAGGCCCAGCGCGAGCTTGGGCGCGGCCTCGCCGGGAAAGGCGTCGTAGATCGCGTCGAAGGCGAGCGCTGCCTGCTCGAAGTCGCCGGTGACCAGCGCGGCCACGCCCCGGTACCACACCACCCGCCAGTCGTCGGGCCGCTCCTCGTCCAGCGCGGCCAGACTCGTCAGCGCCCCCTGGTGGTCGCCGGTCTCCAGCCGGGCGCGGATCTGCCGGAGCCGGGTCTCCACGGTCTGCGCGGGCGCCGCCGTGAGCGCGCTCATCAGCTCGGCCGGCGCCGAGGCCATCAGGCCCGCCAGGAAACCGGCATTGGGGTCGTTCGGGTCGACCAGCGGGACCGGCAGGGCGAGCGCGGCGGCCGGCGTGTCGACGGGCCTGACCAGGGCCGGCGGCACAGCCGGGACGGTGTGGGCCTTCCGCACCGGCCGGGCGCCCAGCCGGGACACATCCCCGTGCAGCCGGGGGAACAACTCCGTGTCCGTGACCTTGGTCTCGGGCCCGAACAGCGTCGACAGCGCGGGCCGCGCCCGCCCGGTCTGGAGCGAGACGACCTCGCGCAGCACGCCCGTCAGCTGCTCGGCCATCTCCTGGGCGGAGGCGAACCGGCGGCCCGGGTCGGGGTCGGTGGCGCGCACCAGGAGCCGGTAGAAGGACTCGTAGCGGCGGAAGACCTCGATGGTGTCGGGGTCGGGCAGGGAGTCGGCGTAGACGTTGGTGTAGCCCTGGAAGTCGAAGGTCAGCACGGCGAGCGTGCGGGCCACCGTGTACAGGTCGCTGGCGACGGACGGGCCGGACTCGGCGACCTCCGGGGCCTGGTAGCCCACCGTGCCGTAGATCGCCGACTCGTCGTCGTCCATCCGGCGGACCGCGCCCATGTCGATCAGCTTGAGCTGGTCCTCGGTCTGGATGGCGTTGTCGACCTTGAAGTCGCAGTACAGCAGGTTCCGGCTGTGCAGGTGGCCGAGCGCCTCCAGGGCCTCGATGCCGTACGCGCAGGCCTGCTCCACCGGCAGCGGGTCGCGGCGGCCGTCGGGTGCCCGGCGGGCGTTGGCGATCTCCTTCAGGGACTTGCCGCCGACGTACTCCATGACGATGTAGCCGTCGAGGGAGCCGGTGCGCTGGTCCAGGTGCTCGACGAAGTTGTAGATCCGCACGATGTTGGCGTGCTCGATCTCCGCGAGGAACCGCCGCTCGGAGATCGCGGCGGCCATCGCGTCCTGGTCGCCGGTGTCCAGCAGGCCCTTGAGCACCACCCAGCGGTCGGAGACGGCCCGGTCCACGGCGAGGTAGATCCAACCGAGCCCGCCGTGCGCCAGGCAGCCGGCGACCTCGTACTGGCCGTGCACGATGTCCCCGGCCCGCAGCTTGGGCACGAAGGAGTACGGGTGCCCGCACTTGGTGCAGAAACCTTCCGTGCGGCCCGGCCGGTCGCCCCGGGCCCGGCCGACCGGCGCCCCGCAGTCCGACCGCGAGCAGAACCGCTTCCGCTCCGGCACCTCCGGGTTCTCCAGCACCATCGCGCGCGGGTCGGGCCGCGGCACCTGCGGCACCGAGACCAGCCCCGCGCCGAGCCGCCCCCGCGAGGAGGCGCCGGACGACGCGCCCGAGCTGCGCACCGACACCGAGCGGCCGGTCGACGTCCCGGACAGGGACCGGGACAGCCGCCCGGACACCGAGCGGCGCGACCTCGACGACTGCGACGACGTACGCGAACTGCGGGAGCTGCCGGAACTGCCGCTGTCCGACGCCCCCCTGGCGACCCCGGTGGGCGGCGAGCCCACCATGCCCGCCCCCGAGGGCGGACCCCCGACCGCGACGACCGGCGCGAGACCGCACGTGTCGCAGTACAGCTCGCCGCCGCCGACGTCCTCGTACGTCCCTTCGCAGCCCGGCCGCTGGCAGCTCTGCCCCGGCTGACTCATGACTCGCCCCCCTTACGGTCCTCCGGTGCGCTCGCGCTGCCGAGCAGTTCCGCCGCCGCCTGCTGGTAGCGCAGCACGGCCTGCTCCGCCACGCGCAGGTCGCAGGGCGCGCTCCACAGCATGCGGCGGGCCGCGTCGTACCGCTCGACCAGCAGCGGGTCCTCCGCGAGACCGTGCCGGGCGACCTTCGCCTTGTACGCGTCGAGCCGGCCGCGCAGCTCGGCGCGGACCGCGAGCGGCGCGGTGACCGCGGTCAACGACTCGCGGGCGCGCAGCAGTTCGTCCTCCGCCTTCTCCTCCAGCGACTCCAGCAGCGGGGAGAGCCGGTGCCACTGGGCCTGCCTGCGGTACTCGGCCGCGGTCGCCAGCTGCTCCTGGAGCGCGGTCGGCGGTCCGCTCACCACCGGCACCTCGGTCGCGCCGATCTTCGCCAGCACCTCGCCGCGCGCGGTGCGCGCCTCGGCCAGCGTGCGGTCGGCGCGCGAGAGCACGTCCCGCACCCGGATCAGCCGCGCCTCCGCGTCCTGGCGGACCGTCAGCACGGCGTCGATCTCCCGCCGCACGTCCTCCAGGGCGCGCGCCTCGCGGTCGTACACCGTCGTGTCCGGACGCCCGCCGCCGGGCGCCGAACTGCCCTCGGCCGGCACCCAGAAGGCAAGCGGGTCGGAGACGACGTCCTCGCGCAGCCCGGTCAGCGTGCGGGTGATCCGCTCCAGGTCGTCACCGGCCGGGTGCTCGCCGGGGCGCACCCCCACCGAGTGTGCGAGCTGCCGGGTGCGCTGGAGCTCCGCGGCGAGTAAATCGATCCGCGCGGGCAGGGCCGACCAGACCGCGTCGGCGGCGACGATCATGTCCAGGCTCGTCGCGTACAGCTCGTTCATCCGGTCCACCAGCGCGGACAGCGAGAACGTCTCGCTCAGCCTGCCGTTCCCGCCGCCGGGGACGGTCACGGACTCGCCGCGCAGCAGCTCGGTCAGCTCCACCAGGTCCTCCCGGCTGGACCAGCGGCGCCGGGCGCGGATCTCGCGGGCGCCGCGCAGCGCGGCCGTGTAGGCGTCGAAGTACGCCCACAGCCGGGTGATCTGCGCCTCCGTGGCCTGCCAGCGCTCCTTGGTGACGCCGGTCAGCCGCGCGCCTTCCAGGAGTCTGCGGCCCGCGTGGTCCTGGAGGGCCAGCAGCGAGGTCTCGATCGCCTCGTGCTCCTGGCCGAGCCGCGCCAGCGCACGGTCCACCTCGTCCCGGTCCATCACCGGCCCGGCGGGGTCCGTGACGCCCATCGATCACCTCTCGCTTGCTGTCTGTTCCGGTCGGGTACGGCTCAACTGCTGCGCAGGTACTGCGGTGCGGGCGGCTTCGACGCGGCCGAGTCCTTGCCCAGTGTCGCCGACAGCCAGTCGTCGTACGACGTCTGCCAGCCGTGTGCGCGGTAGTCCACCAGAACGCGGTTGACCCGGCGTACCAGATCGTCGGCGTCCTTCTTCATCGCCACGCCGTAGTACTCGGTGGTGAACGGGCCGCCCTTCAGTTCGACGGTCGGGTCCTGCGCGGCCTGGCTCGCGGCGAGCGCGCCGTCGGTCACCACCGCGTCGACTTCGCCGAGTTGCAGCCGGACCAGGCAGTCCAGCTGGTTCGGCACGGTGGTCGAGAGGTCGGTGGTGGCGGGCAGCCGGCCGTCCTTCCGGTCGGCCTCCAGCTTGGCGAGGGCGGTCGAACCGGCCGCCGTGCACACCTTCTTGTGCGCCAGCGAGCCGTCGTAGCCCGTGATCGGGGAGGACTTGGGGGCGAGGACCTGCTGGCCGGTCTTGAAGTAGGGCGCGGAGAACGCGACCTGCTTCAGCCGGTCACAGGTGATCGTCATGGTGCGGACGACCATGTCGACGCGTCCGTCCTCGATCGCCGGGATGCGCTGGTTGGTCGGTATGGCCTTGAACTGCACCGCGTCCGGGTCCCCGAGGATGTCCTCGGCGATGCGGTGGACGAGGTCGATGTCGAAGCCCTCCAGCTGGGCGCCCTCGGTGTTGGGGTTGCGGTAGCCCCAGCGGTAGCTGTTCTGGTCGACACCGACGATCAGCTTCCGCTTGGCTCCCGTGCGTGCCTTGATCGCCTCGATCGTCGGACCGTCCGCACCGGACGGCGCCAGCGTCTGCTCGTGCGCCTCGGCGTCCACGCACCCGCCGGCGCGGGCCTGGGTGCCGGCGGCGGCCTGCTGCGCGGCCGGCC
>NZ_JBEXKG010000192.1:0-12321 GCF_040609555.1 Streptomyces sp. NPDC004658 | reverse complement strand
GGCGGCCCGCCGCCCCGCCGCGGTCGCGCGGCGTCCACCGAGCGGGTGCCTTCCGGCCCGGCGGGCGGTGTCCTGCCGGGCCGGACGGCACCGGGCTTCTAGCCTCGGCGGCATGCTGGGGCTTCCTGCTCACGTCCGTGCCTGCCTGTTCGACCTCGACGGGGTCCTCACCCAGACCGCGAAGGTGCACGCGGCCGCCTGGAAGGAGATGTTCGACGGCTATCTCCGCGAACGCGCGGCCCGCGAGGGGACCGCGTTCGTCCCCTTCGACGCGGTCGACGACTACGACGCCTATGTGGACGGGCGGCCCCGCGCGGACGGGGTGCGCACGTTCCTCGCCGCGCGCGGGGTGCGGCTGCCCGAGGGGTCCCCGGACGACCCGCCGGAGGCGGAGACCGTGAACGGGCTGGGCAACCGGAAGAACAACCTGGTCCTGCAACGGATCCGCGAGGACGGGGTGGAGCCCTACGAGGGCTCGGTCCGTTTCGTGCACGCGGTGCGGGAGGCCGGACTGGGCCGCGCGGTGGTGTCGTCCAGCGCCAACTGCCGGGACGTCCTGGTGGCGGCGGGGATCGAGGACCTGTTCGACGAGCGGATCGACGGCCTGGTGGCACGCGAACGCCATCTGCGCGGCAAGCCCGCGCCGGACACCTACCTGGAGGCGGCCCGCGCGCTGGGCGTCCGGCCCGAGGAGGCGGCCGTGTTCGAGGACGCCCTGGCCGGCGTCGAGGCCGGCCGGGCCGGACGGTTCGGCGTGGTCGTGGGCGTCGACCGGGTCGGCCAGGCGGAGCAACTGCGCGCGCACGGGGCCGATGTGGTGGTCCGGGACCTGGCAGAGCTTCTGGAGTCGCGGTGATCACTCATCCCAGCTACACGGTCGAGCCGTGGTGCCTGCGCGAGACCGAGCTGAACCTCGATGTGCTCGCCCAGAGCGAGTCGGTGTTCGCGCTGTCCAACGGGCACGTCGGATGGCGCGGCAACCTCGACGAGGGAGAGCCGCACGGACTGCCCGGCGCCTACCTCAACGGCGTCTACGAGCGGCACCCGCTGCCGTACGCGGAGGCGGGCTACGGGTATCCGGAGTCCGGCGAGACGATGATCAACGTCACCGACGGCAAGATCATCCGGCTGCTCGTGGACGACCACCCGTGCGATCTGCGCTACGGCCGGCTGCTGGCGCACGAGCGGATGCTGGACTTCCGTACCGGTGTGCTCAGCCGGACCGCGCGGTGGACGTCGCCCGGCGGCCGTACCGTCCGGATCACCTCCCGCCGGCTCGTGTCCTTCACCCAGCGAGCCGTGGCCGCGGTGGTCTACGAGGTCGAGCCGGTCGACGGACCGACCACGGTGGCCGTGCAGTCCGAACTCGTCGCCAACGAACAGCTTCCCCTCATCCACGGCGACCCGCGCGTCGCCGCGGCGACCGAGTCCCCGCTGCTACCCGAGGAGCACTTCGCCCAGGACACCCGGCTCCGGCTCGTGCACTGCACCGGCAACAGCAGGCTGCGGGTGGCAGCGGCGGCCGACCACCTCGTCGCGGGCCCGGGGAGCACCAAGTGGACGGCGCAGAGCGAGCCCGACGTCAGCCGCCTGACGGTCACCGCGGACCTGGTGCCGGGACAGCCGCTGCGGCTGGTCAAGTTCGTCGCCTACGGCTGGTCCGGCGAGCGCTCGCTGCCCGCCGTGCACGACCAGGTGGACGGGGCGGTGGCGGCCGCCGTCAGCACCGGCTGGGAGGGGCTGGTCGCCGCCCAGCGGGCGTACCTGGACCGTTTCTGGGCCGGCGCGGACGTCGAGGTCGAGGGGGACGCGCAGATCCAGCAGGCGGTGCGGTTCGCCCTCTTCCACGTGCTCCAGGCGGCGGCCCGCGGCGAGAACCGGGCGATCCCCGCGAAGGGCCTGACCGGCACCGGGTACGACGGGCACTCCTTCTGGGACACCGAGTCCTACGTGCTGCCCGTCCTGACCTTCACCGCGCCGGACGCCGTCGCCTCGGCGCTGCGCTGGCGGCACCGGACGCTGCCGGCGGCGCGGGAGCGCGCCCGTCAACTCGGGCTGTCCGGGGCGACGTTCCCCTGGCGGACCATCGACGGCGCCGAGTGCTCCGCCTACTGGCCCGCCGGCACGGCCGCCTTCCACGTCAACGCGGACATCGCCATGGCCGTCGTCCGGTACGTCATGGTGACCGAGGACGAGGACTTCGAGCGCGCCGAGGGGCTCGACCTCCTCGTGGAGACCGCCCGGCTGTGGCGCTCCCTCGGCCACCACGACCCCGACGGCGTCTTCCACATCGACGGGGTCACCGGTCCCGACGAGTACAGCGCGTTCGCCCGGGACAACCTGTACACGAACCTGATGGCCCGCCACAATCTGCTGGCCGCCGCGGACGCCGCGGTACGCCATCCGGCCCGGGCGGCGGAACTCGGCGTCGACGACGAGGAGGCCGCGGTGTGGCGGGACGCGGCGGCCCGCATGGCGCTGCCGTACAACGAATCCCTCGGCGTCCACGAACAGTCGGCCGGTTTCACGACCTTCCAGCGCTGGAACTTCGAGGCGACCCCGCCCGAGGACTACCCGCTGCTGCTGCACTATCCCTACTTCGACCTGTACCGCAAGCAGGTGGTGAAGCAGGCCGACCTGGTCCTGGCCATGATGGAGTGCCCGCACGCCTTCACCGAGGAGCAGAAGGCCCGCAACTTCGCCTACTACGAGGCGCTGACCGTGCGCGACTCCTCCCTCTCGGCGTGCTGCCAGGCGGTGCTCGCCGCCGAGACCGGTCATCTGCGCCTGGCCTACGCCTATCTCGGTGAGGCCGCGCTGATGGACCTGGACGACCTCGAACACAACACCCGTGACGGGCTGCACATCGCCTCCCTCGCCGGAACCTGGATCGCCCTCGTCGCGGGCTTCGGGGGCATGCGCCAGTACCTCGGCGACGAGGGGAAGGCGGGTCAGCTGTCGTTCACACCGCGGTTGCCGGAGGCGCTGTCCAGGGTGGCCTTCACCGTGCTGGTGCGCGGACGCCGGCTGAAGGTGGACATCGGCCGGTCCCACGTGCGCTACCAGCTGGTGGAGGGCGAACCACTGGACGTCGTCCACCACGGGGAGCCGACGAGACTGACCACCGACGGGCCGGTCGAGCGCCCGGTGCCCCCCGCGCCCACGCGCCCGGAACCCCAGCAGCCGCCGGGCCGCCGCCCCGAGGGCCTGCCCGCCGGCGAGGAGGACCGGGCCGAGACACTGGAGTAGCGTGCGCGCACGGACCGGTGAGAGGCAGGGGCGATGGAGCACGGCGGGCGGCGGCGCATCGACCTGGAGGGCGTCCCCGAGACCCTGTTGTGGAACCTGTACCAGCGGGCCTTCGAGGCACGGCAGCCGCACCCCGTGCTCGACGACCCGAAGGCGATCGAACTCGTCGAGCGCATCGACTACCCCTTCGAAGAGACCTTCGGCAGGCCCTCCCCGCTCCTCGCCCAGGGGCAGGCGCTGCGGGTGCGCACCTTCGACGGCGCCGTCGCAGCCTTCCTCCGGGAGCACCCCCGCGGTACCGTCGTCGCGCTCGCCGAAGGGCTGGAGACGCAGTTCTGGCGGGTCGACAACGGCCGTGCGCACTGGCTCTGCGTCGAGCTCCCCGAGACGGCGCGGGTGCGCCGGGCGCTGCTGCCGGACGGGGAACGCCGCCGGACGCTGGCGCGGTCGGCACTGGACCTGTCCTGGCGGGACGAGGTGGACCCCTCGCACGGCGTGATCGTCACCGCCCAGGGCCTGCTGATGTACCTGCGCCCGGGCGAGGTGCGACGGCTGATCGCCGGCTGTGCCGAGGCGTTCCCCGGCGGATCGCTGGTCTTCGACGCGGTCCCGCGGTGGTTCGCCGAACGCACCCTGCGCGGAAAGATGAAGACGGCGCGGGGCTACGTGACCCCGCCCATGCCCTGGGCGCTCGACGCCGGTGAGCTCCCGAAGATCCGCACGGCGCACCCGGCCGTCGCCGAGGTGCGCGAACTGCCGCTGCCACGGGGACGCGGCGCGTACTTCGGCGTGATCTGGCCCGTGCTGCGGCGGCTGCCGGGGGCGCGCGACATCCGGCCGACCATGACCGTCCAGGCCCGGTTCGGACCCGCCGCCCCGGCCGCGGGGCGGACACCCTGAGCCGACCGGCCGCTACGCACCGTGAAGCGACGCGGTCGCAGGTGACCTTCGCCGCCGCAAGGTCGATACTTCCAGTAGACGGGACGGGCGGCTGCCCCCTCGGGCGGCCGTCGGTGCTCCGGCGACCTGCGAAGACACGGGTCTTGGGCGCAAGCGCCAAGCTCACGAGGAGATACGCATGAAGATGCTGATCAACGTCCCGGAGACCGTCGTGGCGGACGCCCTGCGCGGTCTGGCGGCCGCGTATCCGGACCTGAACGTGGACGTGGAGAACCGGGTGATCGTCCGCCGGGACGCCCCCGTGGCCGGGCAGGTCGCGCTCGTGTCGGGCGGCGGCTCGGGGCACGAGCCGCTGCACGGCGGGTTCGTCGGCCCGGGCATGCTGTCCGCCGCCTGCCCCGGAGAGGTGTTCACCTCGCCGGTGCCCGACCAGATGGCGCGGGCCGCCGCGGCCGTGGACAGCGGCGCGGGCGTGCTGTTCGTGGTGAAGAACTACACCGGTGACGTGCTCAACTTCGACATGGCGGCCGAGCTGGCCGAGGACGAGGGCATCCAGGTCGCCAAGGTGCTCGTCGACGACGACGTGGCGGTCACCGACAGCCTCTACACGGCCGGCCGGCGCGGCACCGGCGCGACACTGTTCGTGGAGAAGATCGCGGGCGCCGCCGCGGCCGAGGGGCAGCCGCTGGAACGCGTGGAGGCCATCGGCCGGCAGGTCAACGAGAACTCCCGCAGCTTCGGCGTGGCCCTGAGCGCCTGCACGACCCCGGCGAAGGGCAGCCCGACCTTCGATCTCCCGGACGGGGAGCTGGAGTTGGGCATCGGCATCCACGGCGAGCCGGGCCGCGAGCGGCGGCCGATGATGACCTCCGGGGAGATCGCCGACTTCGCGGTCAACGCCATCCTGGAGGACATGCCGCCGCGCAGCCCGGTCCTGGTGCTGGTCAACGGCATGGGCGCGACGCCGCTGCTGGAGCTGTACGGCTTCAACGCGGAGGTCCAGCGGGTGCTGCGGGAACGCGGTGTCGCCGTGGCCCGCACGCTCGTCGGCAACTACGTGACCTCGCTGGACATGGCGGGCGCCTCGGTGACGCTGTGCCAGGCCGACGAGGAGCTGCTCCGGCTCTGGGACGCGCCGGTGAAGACCCCGGCGCTGCGCTGGGGAATGTGATACGGCGGAGCAGACGGCGACCGATCCCGGCCGGACGGCCGGCAGCCCTACCACGCGAGGAGATCCAGTGCTCGACGCCGCATTCTTCCGCCGTTGGATGACGACGGCCGCCGCGTCCGTCAGCCGGGAGGCGGAACGGCTCACCGCCCTCGACTCGGCCATCGGGGACGCGGACCACGGCAGCAATCTGCAGCGCGGGTTCACGGCCGTGACGGCCGCCCTGGAGAAGGAGGCGCCGGACACCCCGGGTGCCGTGCTGACGCTGGCCGGGCGGCAGTTGATCTCGACGGTCGGCGGCGCGTCCGGACCGCTGTACGGCACCCTGCTGCGCCGGACCGGCAAGGCGCTCGGGGACGCCGCGGAGGTCGGCGAGGAGGAGCTGGCCGCCGCGCTGCGCGCGGGCGTGGAGGGCGTGATGACGCTCGGCGGGGCGGCACCCGGCGACAAGACCATGATCGACGCCCTGGTGCCGGCCGTGGACGCGCTCGGGGACGGGTTCGGCGCCGCGCGGGCCGCCGCGGACGAGGGCGCGCGGGCCACCACGCCGTTGCAGGCGCGCAAGGGGCGGGCGAGCTATCTGGGCGAGCGCAGCATCGGCCACCAGGACCCGGGGGCGACCTCGTCGGCGCTGCTGATCGCCGCGCTGGCCGAGACGGCGGAGGCGGAGCAGTGAGCGAGGAGAAGCTGGTCGGGATCGTGCTGGTGTCGCACAGCGCGGAGGTGGCCGCGTCGGTCGCCGAGCTGGCCAAGGGCCTGGCGGGCGGGGCGACCGCGGTACCGGTGGCCGCGGCGGGCGGTACCGAGGGCGGCGGGCTCGGCACCAGTGCCGAGCTGATCTCCGCCGCGGCGGCCTCGGTGGACCGGGGGGCCGGGGTGGCGGTCCTCACCGACCTGGGCAGCGCGGTGCTCACGGTGAAGGCGCTGCTCGCCGAGGGCGACGAACTGCCGGACGGCACGCGCCTGGTGGACGCGCCGTTCGTGGAGGGCGCGGTGGCCGCCGTGGTCACCTCCGCCGCCGGCGCGGACCTGGCCGCGGTGGAGGCCGCGGCGGCGGAGGCGTACAGCTACCGGAAGGTGTGACGCCCCGACCGGTTCGGGCTTCCCGTGCGGGGCCGGCACCTCGGGTCGCCGGCCGCCGTCACCAGGAAGCCTGAGCCGCCCCGGCCCGGCCGGGCCCCGCGCCTTCATGGCCGGGGCGCCCCGCCCGCGAAGCCGCCTCTCCGGGCCGGTTCCCGGTCCGCTGGGTTCCCGGAGGCGGAGCGGTGTCGGGCGAGGTCCGGGCCCGGTCGGTCAGTCGGTCGTGGCGAACTGTCTGGCCAGCCGCTCCCCCGTCGCCACCGCCGCCTCGTGGTCCTCGATCGGGGTGATCCGGGAGTTCCGGAAGACGATGTAGGTCACGTCGGAGGGTGCCCCGCCGGTGAGCGGGTCGGGGTCGATGCCCAGCCCCTGGGCGGTGGCGTAGGAGGCCTCGCCGATGAGGTCGCTCGGGCCGGTGTCGCCGACCACGGCGTACTGCACTCGGTCGCCGTGGACGACGGCCGCCACGGAGCCGCCCCGGACTCCGTGCTCGCGGTAGTCCCAGCGGGAGCTCGGCGCCGGGACCACGATGTAGGGCAGGGTCTCGGCGTTCAGATGGAGGCCGTCGGACTGCTGGAAGGCCGTGGTGGGGGCGAAGACGGGGTCGGTGCTGGAGTTGCAGTGGGTGGTGGGCCGGCCGTCGCAGTCGACGTCCAGGTCGGCCGTCCAGAAGACGGCGTCACTGGTGCCGCAGACGGGGACGGTCGCGGGGCTGTCGGCGTCGGTGCGGTACCGGCCCCGGGAGAGCTCGGTGCACGTGCCGGTCCGGGCCAGCAGGTCGGCGGCGGTGACCCCGCCCTCGCCCCGGGCGGCGGGCCGCTCACGGGGCGGGACGGCGGTGGCCGGGGCGGGCAGCGCCGCCGGGGCGATCAGGGCGGCGCCGGCCGCGGCCAGGATCAGCGACGGGACACGCACGATGAGGGACCCTCTCGTCGGGGACATGGCGGACATCCAGCACACTGTGGTGCGGCTCCGGGCGCACGGCCACGGGGGCCGCCGCGAAGGGGCCGGATGGAGCACGCTTCTGACACCCTGTGAGGGGACACCAGGGCGAGCCTCGGGGCTCGACGGAGACAACAGGGGCCGGGGGTCCGGACCGGGTACCGACCCGGACCCCCCGGCCACCCGCGCCGGCGCGGCATCGGCGACGACAGCGTGTCCGCGCCACAGGCATGAACGCCCCTGCCCTCGTGGGTAGTTCAGCCGTAGGGACGTTCAGCATACGTAACGTCCGGGGGTGCTCACCAATGCGGCCCCCTTGCTGTCGCCGCACTCGCCGGGCATATTGGTCCGGACCTTTGGGAAGCCGAGCCCGTCCGGGGGGAGGCAGAGCCGTGCGACGCGTTGCCGTTCCGCTGGTACCGGTCTGCGGCGCGCTGCTGCTGGTCGCGTCCTGCGGCTGGAGCGGGGCCGACGACGGTGGCGGCGAGGGCCGGGTGCCCGGTGCCCCGGCCGGGGTCACCGCCGCGGCGGGCAGCGCCACGAGCGTCCATGTGATGTGGAACGCGGCACCGGACGGCTCCGGGGTCCGCGCCTACGAGGTCTATCGCGGCCCCACCAAGGTGGCGGACGTACCGGGTTCGCAGCACATGGTGGACGTCACCAGGCTCAGGCCGTCCACCGTGTACGCGTTCACCGTGCGGGCCCGGGACACCGCGGGCCGGCTGGGCCCGCCGAGCCGGGCGGTGCGGGCCCGGACGCCGGCCGTGGTGGCGGCGGACCGCTCCGCGCCGACCCGGCCGCCGGCCACCACCGGGCGGGCCGTGGGAAGCCGCGCGGTCCAGCTGTCCTGGGGCGCGTCGCGGGACGACCGCGGCGTGCTGTCGTACGACGTCTACCAGGGCGGGGTGAAGATCCACAGCGTCGGCGGGAACCAGACCGCCACCGTCGTCACCGGGCTGCGCCCCGGCAGCCACTACGTCTTCACGGTGCGGGCCCGCGACGCCGCCGACAACCTCTCCCCCGCCGGCGCACCGGTCCGGCTCACCACGCCGGGCACCGACGACGGCCGGAGCACCGCGCCCACCGGGTTCACCGCCGCCACCCACCGCTCCGGCGGGGCCCACTACATCGACCTGGCCTGGGACCCGCCGCGCACGGACGGGGTGATCACCGAGTACCAGATCCAGCTGGACCGCACCGCGAGCACCTCGCTCGTCTGGGGCGGCACACCGCCGCGCGGCCGGGCCCGCCACAGCTTCTACGTGGGCACCGCCGCCGGGGAGGAGCACCGGGTACGGCTGCGGGCGCGGCTGCCGGACGGCACCTGGGGCGGCTGGTCGGCGGAGCGGACGGTGACCACGGGCGGCTGACCTGCCGCCGGGCCGGGGCCTCGCACCGCGGACCGGCGCATCGGGCCGGCGTGTCCCGGTGCACCGGACGGCGGAACCCGTCACCCGACCGGGTCCGTCCCGCATGCGGGCGGGTCCGGGGAGGCGTTGGCTGCGATGGAGGCAGCACGGACCTTTCCCGACCCCCGGCGGCGCATGGGACGTACCGCCGACCGTGCCGCCGGAGGCCAGCCCATGCACACCTCGCGACTTCTGCTCCGCTCCGGCCTGACCCTGGCGGCCGCCGCCGCCCTCCCGGCCGCGCTCGCCGGGCCGTCCGCCGCGGTCTCGGGCATCTCGGTCAGCACCACCGGCACCACGGTCTCCGTGGTCACCAGCGCCTGCACCCAGATCAACGGCAGCTGGGGGACGGCGGCCCTGCTCACCAGCCGACAGGCGAACTTCGCCCAGGGCCGGCAGGTGGCCCTCTCCGGCACGTCCGTCAGCCAGTCCGCGGCCTGGACGGGAGTGAGCCCGGGGACGTACACCGTGGTGGTGGTCTGCTCCAGCGGTCTCACGGCGGGCAGTCAGTCGGTCATCGTGTCCGGGTCCGCGCCCGCGACCCGGCCGGCGCCCGCGAAACCGACGATCAGCTCGACGTCCGGCCCGGCACCGTCCCGGGGCGTGATGGGCGGACTCGGCGGCGCCGCCCGCGACTACGGCCCGCTGACCCTGGGCGTCGGCGCGGCCCTGGTCGGGGCCGGCGTCGTCGCGACGGGCTGGGTCCTGCGCCGCCGCTCGAAGCCGTACCGGCTCTGAGCGGTCCCACGGCCGTACCGGCGCCGGGTGCTGCTCAGTCGGGGTCCGGCAGCTCGGCGAACTCCGCCAGGGCGTGGGTGAGCCACTGGGTCCAGAAGGTCTCCAGGTCGATGCCCGCCCGCAGGACCAGGTGGCGCAGCCGGTCCTGCGGGGCGTCCCGGTCCGGCGGGAAGTCGCGCTGCTCGATCTGCCGGTACTCGTCCAGCTGCCGCCGGTGCAGTTCCAGATGGCGGCGCAGATCGGCCTCCAGGCCCGCGGTGCCGACCACGGCCGCCGCGCGCAGCCGCAGCAGGAGCGGGTCCCGCATGGTCCTCGGATCCTGCGCGGAGGCGGTCCAGCGGGCCAGCTCGGCACGGCCCGCGGGCAGGACCTCGTAGCTCTTCTTCTGCCCGCGGGCCGGCTGCTCGGCCGGCAGGGTGCGGATGAGCCCCTCCGCCTCCAGCTTCCCCAGCTCGCGATAGATCTGCTGGTGCGTCGCGGACCAGAAGTAGCCGATCGACTTGTCGAACCGGCGGGTCAGCTCCAGTCCCGACGACGGTTTTTCCAGCAGGGCGGTGAGGATCGCGTGCGGGAGTGACATGGGCTCATCCTAGGGACGTGCGCGCCGGGCCCTACAGGGCCGCCGCCAGCTCCGTGCCCTGCTTGATCGCCCGCTTGGCGTCCAGTTCGGCCGCGACGTCCGCGCCGCCGATCAGGTGCGCGCTGCGGCCGGCGGCCACCAGCTCCTCGTACAGCTCCCGGCGAGGCTCCTGGCCGGTGCACAGCACGACCGTGTCGACGTCCAGGACCGTGCTCTCGTCGCCGACGGTGATGTGCAGCCCGGCGTCGTCGATCCGGTCGTAGCACACGCCCGGCACCATGGTCACGCCCCGGTGCTTCAGCTCGGTGCGGTGGATCCAGCCGGTGGTCTTGCCGAGCCCGGCGCCGACCTTGCTGGTCTTGCGCTGGAGCAGGTGGACCTGGCGGGGCGGCGCGGGCCGCTGCGGGGCCGCGAGGCCGCCGGGCGCCCGGTAGTCCATGTCGACGCCCCACTGCCGGAAGTAGGTCTCGGGGTCCTCGCTCGCCTTGTCGCCGCCGTCGGTGAGGAACTCGGCGACGTCGAAGCCGATGCCGCCGGCCCCGAGGACGGCGACGCGGTCGCCGACGGGCGCGCCGTCGCGCAGCACGTCCAGGTAGCCGAGGACGCGGGGGTGGTCGACACCGGGGATGTCCGGGGTGCGCGGAGTGACGCCGGTGGCGACGACGACCTCGTCGAAGTCGTCCAGGTCGCCGGCCTTCACCCAGGTCTCCAGGCGGACGTCGACGCGGTGGGCGTCGAGCTGGTGGCGGAAGTAGCGCAGCGTCTCGTCGAACTCCTGCTTGCCGGGCACCTTGCGGGCGACGTTGAGCTGTCCGCCGATCTCGCTCGCCGCGTCGAACAGGGTGACGGTGTGGCCGCGTTCGGCGGCGGACACCGCGCAGGCGAGGCCGGCCGGGCCGGCGCCGACGACGGCGACGCGCTTCTTCAGCCGGGTCGGCGCGAGCACCAGCTCGGTCTCGTGGCAGGCGCGCGGGTTGACCAGGCAGGAGGTGATCTGCCCGCTGAACGTGTGGTCGAGGCAGGCCTGGTTGCAGCCGATGCAGGTGTTGATGGCCTCCGGGGTGCCGGCGGCGGCCTTGGCGACGAAGTCGGGGTCGGCGAGCATCGGACGGGCCAGGGAGACCATGTCCGCGCAGCCGTCGGCCAGCAGCCGCTCGGCGAGTTCCGGGGTGTTGATGCGGTTGGTGGTCACCAGGGGCACGGACACCTCGCCCATGAGCTTCTTGGTGACCCAGGTGTAGGCGCCGCGCGGAACGGAAGTGGCGATGGTGGGGATGCGGGCCTCGTGCCAGCCGATGCCGGTGTTGATGATCGTGGCCCCGGCGGCCTCGACGGCCCTGCCGAGCGCGATCACCTCGTCCAGCGAGGAGCCGCCCGGGACCAGGTCCAGCATGGACAGCCGGTAGATGACGATGAAGTCCTCGCCGACGGCCTCGCGGACCCGCCGCACGATCTCGACCGGGAACCGCATCCGGTTCTCGTACGAGCCGCCCCACCGGTCGGTGCGCCGGTTGGTCTGCGCGGCGGTGAACTCGTTGACGAGGTAGCCCTCGGAGCCCATGATCTCCACGCCGTCGTAGCCGGCTCGCCGCGCGAGGCGGGCGGCGCGGGCGTAGTCCTCGATGGTGCGCTCCACGTCGGCGTCGGACAGCTCGCGGGGCACGAAGGGGCTGATGGGCGCCTGGAGGGGGCTCGGCGCGACGAGGTCCCGGTGGTAGGCGTAGCGGCCGAAGTGCAGGATCTGCATCGCGATCCGGCCGCCCTCGCGGTGCACGGCCTCGGTGACGGTCCGGTGCCGCTCGGCCTCCGCGTCGGTGGTGAGCATGGCTCCGCCGTCGTACGGCCGTCCCTCCTCGTTCGGCGCGATGCCGCCGGTGACGATGAGCCCCACTCCGCCGCGCGCGCGGGCCGCGTAGAACGCCGCCATCCGCTCGAAGCCGCGCTCGGCCTCCTCCAGGCCGACGTGCATGGAGCCCATGAGCACGCGGTTGGGCAGCGTGGTGAAGCCCAGGTCGAGCGGGGTCATCAGATGCGGGTAACGGCTCATCGGGCCCTCCGTGCGCGGTGTCGTCACCTCCTGTTGTAGAGGAAGCCCGAGCGTTTATGCAACTAGTTGCACAACCGAGCGTGTGTGACGCCGGCGGCCCGTTCTGTACCTATGCCCTGTTCATCCTGCTCCTGCTGCTGTGGATCACCACGCGCTTCAACCGCGACCGCTGAGCGGGGAACCCGTCCCCGGCCGGACGTCCGAGGCC
>NZ_JBEXKG010000191.1:0-12322 GCF_040609555.1 Streptomyces sp. NPDC004658 | reverse complement strand
TCGCTACGACAAACTCGCCGTCCGCTACGAAGCCACAGTGCTGGTCGCAGCCATCAACGAGTGGCTGTGACCAGCACTTTCGCAACAGACCCTAGGGCTCCTGTTGGCCCGCCGGTACCGGGGCGGCCGGGATCGTCCAGGGGAGTTCGATCGAGACCGTCTTGCCGCCCTCTCGCGTGGGGCGGATGCGGAGTCTGCCGCCGCACTCGGCGGTGAGCCAGCGGATGATGACCATGCCGCGCCCGTTGTCCTGCTGGACGGCGGCGGGCAGTCTCTTCGGGAAGCGGGGGTGGCTGTCCGTGACGCCGATGCGCAGATGTTCGTCATGGTGCAGCGCGATGTCGACCGTGAAGGTGGGTGACTGCCCGAAGGTGTGCTGTACGGCGTTCGTGGCGAGTTCGGAGACGATGAGCCGCACGGTGTCGGCGACGTCGGTGTCGGACGGCATGCCCCACTCCGCCAGGGTGCCCACGACGTAGGAGCGGGCGGCGGAGACCGAGGCCGGATCGCTCGGCAGAGTGACGGATGCTTCCAGGTGGTCTGCCATGGCGACGTCGTCCCTTTCCCACGGGGCCGTGGTCCGACAAGGTGCGGAGGGTTCGAGTACGGTCCCGGACTGGTGCTTGTTCGCCAGACTGCCACCACCGGGCCGGTCACGGGGAGCGATCCACCAAGATATGCATATATCTGTCGCTCGAAGCGGTGAACTCTGCGACGCGAGACCGTATGTGGGCGGCCCGGAAGGAGTAAGGAGGAGCCCATGCAGAACGGTCCGGCAGTGCGCCGCCGCAAACTGGGCGCCGAACTGCGCATGCTGCGTACCGGTGCGGGGCTCACGAGCGGTGAGGCCGCCCGGCTGGTCGGCTGGCACCAGTCGAAGGTGAGCCGCATCGAGACGGGCGCCAGCGGTGTGAAACCGGCCGATCTGCGGTTACTGCTCGACGCCTACCAGGTGCGGGACACGCACCTGCGCGAGTTGCTGCTGATGCTGGCGGGGGCGGAGGACGCGGGCGGCCGGCACCGCTGGTGGCACGCCTACCGCGGGGTACTGCCGCCCACCTACCGCGATTTCATCAGCCTGGAGTCGCAGGCGAGCGCGATGCGCACGCTGGAGACGACCGTGGTGCCGGGCCTGCTGCAGACGCCGGAGTACGCCCGCGCGGTGACCCGGGCGGCCGTGAAGGACCTGGACGAGGACCGCCTGGACACGCTGGTGGAGGTGCGTCTGGCCCGGCAGGACGTGCTGCGTTCCGATCCGCCGCTGGTGCTGAGCGCCGTACTGGACGAGGCGGTGCTGCGCCGCGAGGTCGGCGGTCCTCAGGTGATGGCCCGGCAGCTGGAACGGCTCATGGAGGCCGCCCGGCTGCCCCAGGTACGGCTCCAGGTGCTGCCGTTCGCGGCGGGGGCGCATGTCGGACTCACCGGGCCTTTCGTTATCTTCTCATTTCCGAGCACTTCTGATCTGGACGTGGTTGTTCTCGACCAGTTGACGAGTAGCCTCTATCTGGAGCGGAAAGAAGACCTCATGGCCTACTCGGAGGCCTTCGACGCCCTTCAGTTCCACGCCCTTTCCCCCGAGGAATCGTTGGACTACATCGCCGGGATAGGTGACGGCGCGTAAGGAGGCACCATGTCAGCTCTGCCTCGGAACGTCCCTGCCAGTACCGACCTGCACCCCGTGCGCTGGCTGCGCAGCAGCTACAGCACGGGGGCGAACAACTGCGTCGAGACGGCCCGGCCGCGCTCCGGCCCCGCGGCCGGACTGCTCGCCGTGCGCGACTCGAAGAACCCCGCCGGACCCGCGCTGCTCTTCTCCGCCGGCAGCTGGGCGGAGTTCGTCACCACGATCTGACCGGAGGGCCTTCCCCCGGTCGGACCATCGCCCGTTCGCCACCCTCGTGCGACACACGGCCGTGTACGCCGACTCATGGTCGCGTTTCGCCGACGACTCGTACAGCGCGTTCGATCTCCGCCCCGGACAGGTCCGCCCGGGCGGTCAGCCTCAGCCGTGAGATGCCGTCGGGCACGGAGGGAGGACGGAAACAGCCCACGGCCAGGCCTGCCGCACGGCAGTCGGCCGCCCAGCGCACCGCCTGCTCCGGGGACGGAGCCCGCACGGAGACCACCGCGGCGTCCGGACGCACCGCTTCCAGACCCGCGGCGGTCAGCCGTGCGTGCAGTTCCGCGGCCACCTCCCGGGCCCGGGCCGCCCGTTCGGGCTCACGCTCCAGCACCCGCAGCGCCGCGAGCGCGGCACCGGCCGCCGCGGGCGCCAGACCGGTGTCGAAGATGAAGGTCCGGGCCGCGTTGACGAGGTGGTCGATCACCCGGGCCGGGCCGAGCACCACCCCGCCCTGGCTGCCCAGCGACTTGGACAGGGTGGCCGTCACGACCACGTCCCCGGCGCCCGCGAGCCCGGCCTCGTACGGCGCGCCCCGGCCGCCCTCGCCCAGCACCCCGAGCCCGTGGGCGTCATCCACGACCAGTCCCGCGCCGTGCTCCCGGCACGCCTCGGCCAGCGCGGCCAGCGGTGCCCGGTCCCCGTCGACGGAGAACACCGTGTCGGAGACGACGATCGCGGTGCCCCGGTGCGTCGCCAGGGCCTTGCGCACGGCCTCCGGGTCGGCGTGGCCGACGACCTGCGTCTCGCCCCGGGCGAGCCGGCAGCCGTCGATGAGGGAGGCGTGGTTGCCCGCGTCGGACACGATCAGCGAGCCGTGCGGGCCGAGCGCGGTGACCGCGGCGAGATTGGCGGCGTACCCGGAGGAGAACACCAGGGCCGCCTCGAACCCGCAGAACGCGGCCAGCGCCCGCTCCAGTTCGGTGTGCAGGGCGGTGGTGCCGGTGACCAGCCGGGAGCCGGTCGAACCGCCGCCCCAGGTCCGCGCGGCCCCGGCCGCTCCCTCCACGACCTCCGGATGGCGGGTCAGGCCCAGGTAGTCGTTGCTCGCCAGATCCAGCAGCGGTGCGTCGGCGGGGCGCGGACGCAGGGTGCGGACGAGTCCTGCGCGGCGGCGTGCCCCGGCCTGCTCGTCGATCCAGCCGAACGCCATGGGTCCTCCGGTGCTTTTGTAGGTAGCGGACAGACCCTAGCGGCACGACCAGCCACCCAGGGTGTGGCAATACCCACACGGTGAACCTGCTCCGTTGTGCAAAGTCTCCTTGGCCCGGGGCGGTCCCGTACGACAGGATCAGGCCCCATGGACCTGCTGAACACGCTGGTGGACAAGGGGCTTCGGCGCGAGCTGCCGACCCGCGAGGAAGCGCTCGCCGTGCTGGCGACCTCCGATGACGACCTGCTCGACGTGGTGGCCGCGGCCGGCAAGGTGCGCCGGCACTGGTTCGGGCGCCGGGTGAAACTCAACTATCTGGTGAACCTCAAGTCGGGCCTGTGCCCGGAGGACTGCTCGTACTGCTCCCAGCGGCTCGGTTCCAAGGCCGACATCCTGAAGTACACCTGGCTCAAGCCGGACGAGGCCTCCCAGGCCGCCGCCGCGGGCCTCGCGGGCGGCGCCAAGCGGGTCTGCCTGGTGGCCAGCGGGCGCGGCCCGACGGACCGGGACGTGGACCGGGTCTCGGAGACCATCAAGGCGATCAAGGAGCAGAACGAGGGCGTCGAGGTGTGCGCCTGCCTCGGCCTGCTCTCCGACGGCCAGGCCGAGCGGCTGCGCGAGGCGGGCGCGGACGCGTACAACCACAACCTCAACACCTCGGAGTCCACGTACGGGGACATCACCACGACCCACACGTACGCCGACCGGGTGGACACGGTGCAGAAGGCGCACGCGGCCGGTCTGTCCGCGTGCTCGGGTCTGATCGCGGGCATGGGCGAGAGCGACGAGGACCTGGTCGACGTGGTGTTCTCGCTGCGCGAGCTGGACCCGGACTCCGTCCCGGTGAACTTCCTGATCCCGTTCGAGGGCACCCCGCTGGCCAAGGAGTGGAACCTCACCCCGCAGCGCTGCCTGCGGATCCTCGCGATGGTCCGGTTCGTCTGCCCGGACGTGGAGGTCCGGATCGCGGGCGGCCGTGAGGTCCACCTGCGCACGATGCAGCCGCTGGCGCTGCACCTGGCCAACTCCATCTTCCTCGGCGACTACCTGACCAGCGAGGGCCAGGCCGGCAAGGCCGACCTGGAGATGATCGCGGACGCCGGGTTCGAGGTGGAGGGCGCCGACCAGGTGACCCTGCCGGAGCACCGGGCGGAGGCCGCGGCCTGCGGGGGCACCGGAGGCTGCCACGAGGGCGGCGGCGTCTGCGGGTCGGCGCCGGCACCGGCGGTGGCGGCCGAGCCGCGGACCGACCTGGTCGCGGTCCGCCGCCGGGGCGCCGGGACGGACCTCGCGCCCAATGCCTGAGCTCGGCGTGCCGGAGCTGCTGGAACTGGACCGGCGGCATGTGTGGCACCCGTACGGCCCGATGCCCGGCCGGGCGGAACCGCTCGTCGTGGAGGCGGCGAGCGGGGTCCGGCTGCGGCTGGCGGACGGGTCCGGCGAGCTGGTCGACGGCATGTCGTCGTGGTGGTCGGCCATCCACGGCTACAACCACCCGGTTCTCAACGAGGCCGTGCGCGACCAGCTCGGGCGGATGAGCCACGTCATGTTCGGCGGGCTCACGCACGAGCCCGCCGTCCGGCTCGCGAAGCTCCTTGTCGACATGTCGCCCGACGGCCTGGAGCACGTCTTCCTGGCCGACTCGGGGTCCGTGTCGGTCGAGGTCGCCGTCAAGATGTGCCTCCAGTACTGGCGTTCGCTCGGCCGGCCGGGCAAGCAGCGGCTCCTGACCTGGCGCGGCGGCTACCACGGCGACACCTGGAATCCGATGTCGGTGTGCGACCCGGAGGGCGGGATGCACCAGCTGTGGGCCGGTGTGCTGCCCCGCCAGGTGTTCGCGGACGCGCCGCCCGCCGGGTACGAGGAGGCGTACGCGGAGCATCTGCGGGAGCTGATCGCACGGCACGCCGACGAGCTGGCCGCGGTGATCGTGGAGCCGGTGGTGCAGGGCGCGGGCGGGATGCGGTTCCACTCCCCCGCCTATCTGCGGGTGCTGCGCGAGGCGTGCGACGCGCACGACGTGCTGCTGGTGTTCGACGAGATCGCCACCGGCTTCGGCCGCACCGGCGCGCTGTTCGCGGCGGACCACGCGTCCGTCAGCCCGGACGTGATGTGCGTGGGCAAGGCGCTGACCGGCGGCTATCTGACGATGGCGGCCACGCTGTGCACTCCGCGGGTCGCGGACGGCATCTCGCGGGGCGAGGTGCCGGTGCTCGCGCACGGACCGACGTTCATGGGCAACCCGCTGGCCGCGGCCGTCGCCTGCGCCTCCATCGAGCTGCTGCGGGGACAGGACTGGCTCGGGGAGGTCAAGCGGATCGAGGCGGCCCTGCGGGAGGGCCTGGCGCCGACGCTCGACGTGCCCGGGGTGCGGGACGTCCGCGTCCTCGGCGCGATCGGGGTCGTCCAGCTCGACCACGAGGTGGACATGAAGGCGGCGACCGACGCCGCCGTACGGGCGGGCGTGTGGCTGCGCCCGTTCCGCGACCTGATCTACACGATGCCGCCGTACGTCACCTCGGACGAGGACGTGGCACGGATCGCGCGCGCGGTGTGCGCCGCGGCGCGGGAGGGATGACATGCCGGTACTGATGATCACAGGGACGGGCACGGAGATCGGCAAGACCGTCACCACCGCCGCCGTCGCCGTCGCGGCGCTCGCGGCCGGGCGTTCGGTGGCCGTGCTCAAGGCCGCCCAGACGGGCGTGGGGCCGGACGAGCGCGGGGACGCCGACGAGGTCGCGCGTCTCGCGGGCCCGGTCACGGCCGACGAACTCGCCCGCTTCCCCGAGCCGTTGGCGCCGGGTACGGCGGCCCGGCGGGCCGGGATGGCACCGGTGCATCCGCACGAGGTGGCCGAGCGGGCCGCCAAGCTGGCCGCCGAGCACGATCTGGTGCTGGTCGAGGGGGCGGGCGGGCTGCTCGTCCGGTTCGACGCGGCCGGCGGCACGCTGGCCGACGCGGCCGAGCTGCTGGGGGCGCCCGTGCTGGTCGTGGCGCAGGCCGGTCTCGGCACGCTCAACGTGACGGAGCTGACGGCACGTGAACTGCGGCGGCGGGGCATCGAGGTGGCCGGTGTGGTGATCGGCAGCTGGCCCGCCGAGCCCGATCTCGCCACCCGCTGCAACGTGGCCGACCTGCCGGAGGTCGCCGCCGCTCCCCTGTTGGGCGCGCTGCCCGCCGGCGCCGGCGCCCTGCCCCCCGCCGAGTTCCGCGCGGCGGCCCCGGCCTGGCTGTCCCCGCGTCTGGACGGCACCTGGGACGCGGAGGCGTTCCGGGTACGGGCGGCGGCGTAGCCCTGCCGGGCCCGGTGCCGGCCAGGACACCGCGCCTGTGCCGCAGGCCGCTCGGTGGGGTGGGCCGGTGCGGGCCGGGGGACACTCTTCCCAGGGGCGTGCTGTCCAGGGAGGTTGCCATGCGGCTGCTGTCCACCCGTTCCGGCCAGGTGGCGCCGGGTCCCGTCCACCATCCGCTGTTCGCCCGCTACTACGCGCGGATCAGCGTCGCCGCCGAGTCCCGGCTGGGGATGGCCGCGATGCGGGAGCGGCTGCTGGCGGGGCTGTCGGGGCGGGTGATCGAGATCGGCGCGGGCAACGGGCTGAACTTCCGGCACTACCCCCGCGCCGTCGCGGAGGTCGTCGCGATCGAACCGGAGCCGTTGCTCAGGCAGCTGGCGCTGGAGTCCGCCCTGCGCGCAGAGGTCCCGGTCGACGTGGTGCCGGGCGCGGCGGAGGCCCTGCCGGTCAAGAGCGAGGCGTTCGACGCGGCCGTGCTGTCGCTGGTCCTGTGCAGCGTGCGGGATGTCGCGCGGACGCTGGGTGAGGTACGACGGGTGCTCCGGCCCGGCGGTGAGGTGCGGTTCTTCGAGCACGGGCGGGGCGGGGGCCGGGTGATGACGGTGACCCAGCAGGCCCTGGACCGCCTGCTGTGGCCGGCGCTGAACGGCGGCTGTCACCTGTCGCGGGAGCCGGTCGACGCGCTGCGCGCCGCTGGTTTCCGCCTCGGCCCGCACCGACGGGTGCTGCTGCCGGAGAAGGGCCCCGCGCTGCCGACCTCCTTCTGCGCGCTCGGCGTGGCCTGGCGGCCCGAGGAGCCGGAGGCCCGCTGATCAGATGCTCCAGCCGCGCAGCTCCCGCGCGATGTCGTCGACGGCCGCGGAGCCGTCCTTGACCAGCCGCGCCAGGTCCCGGACCTGCTCGGGCGTGGTGGCGATCTTCTCGCCGCCGGCGACCAGGTAGGCGTAGGCGACCGCCGAGGCGAACAGCGCGTTGCCGCGTTCCAGCGCGGGGACGTGGATGAGCAGCTGGAGCAGGGAGGCGGCACGGGCGTGCGGGGTGTCGTACACGGGCACGCCGAATATCTCGGCCCGGTGGCGGGCGACGGCGGCGACCAGCGCACCCCAGTCGGTGACCTGCGGATCCCCCGGGGTCTTCTGCTCGGCGAGCATCAGCAGCCAGGCGAGGTCGATGCGGAGATCGTTCAAGGGATCAGCGGCGGCCTTCACCGGTGCCGCGGGTCTCGGCGAACTCCTCGGCGAACACGGACTCGTACTGCTTCATGAAGTCGGCGGCGGCCTCGACGAACGTGCGTCCGGCCTCGCCGGTGTCCTGTCTGACCAGCTCTTCGATGTAGCGGTTCACGCTCATCCCGCGGGCCAGGGCGCGCTCGCGGGCGGCGCGGGCGGTGCCCTCGTCCACGCGCACGTTCAGCTGGGTCTTCGCCATGTCTCGCCGCTAGCGCCGGAACGCTAGCGGCGGCAAGGGCGCACGGTGGCACGGCGCCGGGCCCACCTCTGCGCCGGCACCCCGCCCACACCCTCGCGCTGTCCGTGGTGCAGCGGAGGCCGGTGCTGGAGCTCGTGCGGGGCGGGTGCGCGCGGCAGGTGCCGGCCGTGCGCGGGCCGTCGCGGTCCCGTGGGGCACGATCGTCGCGGTGGTGATCGGCTCGGCGGTGGTGGGCGTGGTGGCGGCCCTGCCGCCCGCGCTCCGGGCGTCGCGGCTGCGGGACCGGCGGTGATCGCGCACGAGTGACCGTCCCGGGCCCGGGGTGTTCTCGATCCATGGAGGCCGGGGTCGGAGAAGATGGAAGCGGACCAACTCAAGTCGCCGCCGATCGGGGAGAGTTCATGCCGCGTCCGTTCCGCTTCGGAGTCAACCTGCTCGCCTCCGCGCCCGCCGACGAGTGGCGCGCCAAGTGCCGCCGCGCCGAGGAGCTGGGGTACGACGTGATCCTCGTCCCGGACCACCTCGGCATGGTCGCGCCGTTCCCGGCGCTGGTCGCTGCCGCCCAGGCGACCGAACGGCCGCGGCTCGGCACGTTCGTGCTCAACGCGGGCTTCTGGAACCCGGCGCTGCTGGCCCGCGAGGTCGCGACCACGGACGCGCTGACCGGCGGCCGGCTCGAACTGGGCCTCGGCACCGGGTACGTACAGGCGGAGCACGAGGCGGCCGGGCTGCCGTTCGGCTCTGCGCGCGAGCGGGTCGACCATCTGGAGCGCACGGTGGCGGAGCTGGAACGGCTGCTCGGCTCCGGCGAGCACGAGCCGCGGCCGGTGCAGTCCCGGGTGCCGGTGCTGATCGGCGCCAACGGCGACCGGATGCTGCGGCTGACCGCCGCGCACGCGGACATCGCGGCCTTCACCGGCGCCCGGCCGGGCAGGACGCCCGGCACGCTGGACCCCCTGGACGCCGAGGAGCTGGACGAGCGAGTGGCCCGTTACCGCGCGCTGGCGGCGGACCGGGCGGAGCCCGCCGAGCTGAACCTGCTGATCCAGCTCGTGGCCGTCGCCGACGATCCCGGGCCCGCGCTGAAACCCCTGCTGGAGCGGCGGCCCGATCTCACCCTGGAGCAGGCGCTGGCCCTGCCCCTCGTGCTGGCCGGGCCGCTGGAGGAGGTCGCGGCGAAGGCGCTGGCCCAGCGGGAGCGGTTCGGGTTCTCGTACCTGACCGTGCTGGAGCCGTTCATGGAGGCGTTCGCGCCGGTGATGGAACGGCTGCGCGCGCAGTCCGCATGACGGAATCCGGGACGGCGCCCGGACGGTCCTGATCATGATGGGCGCATGACTGAACTGTGTCTGCGCTCCGCCGTGCCCGACGACATCGACGCCGTCCTCGCGTTCTGGAGGACGGCCGCCGAGGGCACCAGCATCAGCGACGACCGCGCCGGGGTGGAGCGGCTGACCGACCGCGACCCCGAGGCCCTGATCCTCGCCGAACAGGACGGCGAGCTGGTCGGCACGGTGATCGCCGGCTTCGACGGCTGGCGGTGCCATCTGTACCGGCTGGCGGTGCACCCGCAGCGGCGGCGGCAGGGCATCGCCTCGGCGCTGCTGGCCGCCGCCGAGGAGCGGTTCCTGCGGCTCGGCGGGCGGCGCGCCGACGCGATGGTGCTGGTGCGCAACGAGACCGCGCACCACGCCTGGGGTGCGGCCGGGTACGGGCCGGAGGAGCACTGGCGGCGCTGGGTGAAGCCGCTCACGGACTGAGGTCGAACGCTTCTTTGCTCATCCTTTACCCTTGAGGGAGCACTCGGCCCTCTATGAAAGGTTGTGAGCGTCCGCCCATGGGCGAGCCTCCCAGTCCGCGATATCGCGCGTTCTCCCGAACCCTGTCCGATCCTGGGACGGGGGTGAACCGATGACCGAAGTGCTCCTCCTTCTGGTGGCGATCCTGCTGTCGCTGGCCTGCGGCGCCTTCGTGGCGGCGGAGTTCTCGCTGACCACGGTGGAACGCGGCGAGCTGGAGCGGGCCGCCGCGCGCGGCGAGCGCGGGGCCGCCGGCGCCCTGAAAGCCGCACGGAACCTGACCTTCCAGCTGTCCGGCGCGCAGCTCGGCATCACCGTGACCAACCTGGTGGTCGGCATGCTCGCCGAGCCGTCGATCGCCAAGCTGCTCGCCGGGCCGTTCCAGGCGGTGGGTCTGTCCCGGACCACGGCGAGTTCGGCCGCGCTGGTCCTCGGCACGGCCCTGTCGACGGTGGTCCTGATGGTCGTCGGCGAGCTGGTGCCGAAGAACTGGGCGATCTCCTCGCCGCTGACCATGGCCAGGCGCGTCGGCAACGCGCAGCGCCTGTTCAGCGCCGCCTTCCGGCCCTTCATCACCCACCTGAACAACACCGCCAACCGCTTCGTGCGCCGGCTCGGCATCGAGCCCGCCGAGGAACTGGCCTCCGCGCGCGGGCCGCAGGAGCTGGCCGCCCTCGCCCGGCACTCCGCCAAGGAGGGCGCCCTGGAGGCGGACACCGCCGAGCTGTTCGTGCGGACGCTGAACCTGGCCGACCTCACCGCCGAGAACGTGATGACCCCGCGCGTCCAGGTCATCGCCCTGGACACCCAGGCGACCTGCGAGGACGTGGCAAACGCCACCCGGGCGACCGGCCTGAGCCGGTTCCCGGTCTACCGGGGCAGCCTGGACTCGGTCGTCGGCACCGCCCACATCAAGGACGTGCTGGCCGTCCCCGCCGACCAGCGGCGCCACCGCACGGTCGCCCAGGTGATGCGCGAGCCGCTGCTGGTGCCCGAGTCGCTGACCGTCGACCGGCTGCTGGACCGGCTAGGCGGCCGGCGCACCATGGCCGTCGTCATCGACGAGTACGGCGGTACGGCCGGGGTGGCCACCCTGGAGGACATCGTGGAGGAGGTCGTCGGCGAGGTGCGGGACGAGCACGACCCGCACGAGACGCCCGACCTCGCCCCCGCCGGCGCGGACGAGCGGGGCCGCGCCCTGTACGCGGCGGACGGCGCCGCCCGCACCGACCAGCTCGCGCGCGTGGGACTGCGCGTGCCCGAGGGTCCCTACGAGACCCTGGCGGGCCTGGTCGCCACCGAGCTGGGCCGGATACCCGCCGCCGGTGACAGCGTCGAGGTGGCCGGCTGGCTGCTGGACGTCGTCGACGCCTCGGGCCGCCGGGCCGCCCGGGTGCTGATGCACGCGCCGCTGGACGACGAACGGCCCGTCGTCGGCCCCGGCGGTGCCGACCGGACCGCCGGGAGCGACCGCAGCGGCGGAACCCGGGGGCGCCCCGGGAGCGAGGGTCGCGGTGGGACCGCCGCCGGGGGACGGCACGGGACCGAGGGACGCCGTGGTACCGAGGGACACCGCGGGACGCGGGAGGGGACGCGATGACCGCCGTACAGCTGCTGATCGGTCTGGCGACCCTCGTCGTCAACGCCTTCTTCGTCGGCGCCGAGTTCGCGCTGATCTCCGTGCGCCGCTCGCAGATCGAGCCGCTGGCCCAGGAGGGCGACCGGCGGGCGCGGAGTGTGCTGTGGGGTCTGGAGCACGTGTCCGCGCTGCTGGCCGCCGCCCAGCTCGGCATCACGCTGTGCACGCTGGTCCTGGGTGTGGTCGCCGAGCCGGCCATCGCGCATCTGCTGGAACCGGTGTTCCACGCGGTGGGCGTGCCGACGAGCGCGGGTCACGCCGTGTCCTTCGTGATCGCGCTGACCCTCGCGACCTACCTGCACATGCTGCTGGGCGAGATGGTGCCCAAGAACATCGCGCTCGCCGAGCCGGTGCGCAGCGCGCTGCTGCTCGGCCCGCCGCTGGTCGCGCTGTCCCGGGCGCTGCGACCGGTGATCTTCGCGATCAACGCCTTCGCCAACGGGCTGCTGAAGCTGCTGCGTGTGGAGGCGAAGGACGAGGTCGCGGCGACCTTCACGGACGCCGAACTGGCCGAGATCGTCAAGGACGCCAGCGAAGCGGGCCTGATCGACGACCGGGCGCAGGAACGGCTGCACGACGCGCTGGAGCTGGGCAGCCGTCCGGTGCGGGACGTGGTCGTGCCGCTGCAACGCGTCGTCTACGCGCGCGTGGGTGTCACCCCCGAGCAGCTGGAGCGGCTGTCGGCGGAGTCGGGCTTCTCCCGCTTCCCGGTGGTCGACACCAGCCGCCGGATCGTGGGCTACCTGCACGTCAAGGACGCGCTGGACGCCTCACCCCGGGACGTGCCGTTCCGTCTGGGCGACATGCGGTCCATCGCCCGCGTCCGCGAGAGCACCCCGCTGGACGACGTCCTCACCGCGATGCGCGGCAGCCGCACCCACCTGGCAGCCGTCCTGGGCGACGACGGCCGGCTCGCGGGCCTGGTGACGATGGAGGACGTGCTGCGCGAACTGTTCGGCCAGCCGGTGCAGGGCTGACGGGGCGCTGACGCGGCACAGCCGCCGTGACGTCCGCGCGGGCCGCCGCACACCTGCGGCGGCCCCCCCGAGGCGGGCGGGGGGGGCCCCGGGCCGCCCGGGTTGGCCGGGCGGCCCACCCCCCGGGTTT
>NZ_JBEXKG010000190.1:0-12660 GCF_040609555.1 Streptomyces sp. NPDC004658 | reverse complement strand
CTCGCGGCGGGCGGCGCGGAGCTGGACGCCTTCCTCGCCTGGGACGCGGACCAGGTGGCGCGGGACTACGGGCGGCCGGCCCGGCCGGACGTCGTCGCGAGCTTCGGCCTGCACCGCTACGCCTGGCCGGCCTGCCTGCTGATCACCGTCCCGTGGTTCCTGCACCGCAGGGTGCCCCGGCTGCCCGTGACGCACGTCTGGTACGACCGCGCGGCCGGCCGGATGGCCGTACGGCCCCCCGTCTCCGTCGCCTGCCTGCCGGACGACCCCGCGGCGGCCCTGCCCGGCACGGTCGTCGTACCGGACGAGGAGGCGCTGCGGGCCGAGGTGCGGGCGGCCGTGGCCGAGCATCTGGAGCCGGTGCTGGGCGCCTTCGGGCCGCGGATGCGGCGGCGCGGGCGCGCGCTGTGGGGCATGGCGACCGACGAGGCCGTGGAGGGCCTGTGGTACGTCGCCGGGCTGTTCGGCGAACGGGAGGCGGCACGGGCCGTGCGGGAGCTGGACCTGCTGCTGCCGGGGGCCACCCTGCCGTACGCCGGCTCCGCCGGGTTCCGGACGCTGACCGGGCCGGACGGCTCGCCGCTGGCCACCCGGGACCGGGTGAGCTGCTGCATGTTCTACACCGTCCGCCCGGAGGACACCTGCGTCACGTGTCCGCGCACCCGCGACTGCGAGCGGATCGCCAAGCCCGGTGCCGCCGCGGCGGCCTGAGGGGTGGTCAGGGCGGGAGCACGGCCGCGGGTCCATTAGGATCTCCCGCACAGGACCGCCCGCTCTCGGCCCGGTTCGCGGACAGGTGATGCACAACTTCCTCACTCGTCACGGGAACTTTCCGAGGAACCATCCGTACGGGTAGTCTTATTCGAACTCAACTCCCGCCCCTCAAGCGGCAGTTCGAGCAGAACGCCGTCCTGGGCATCCCCTTGCACCTTCTTGGCGGCCTCTTGCCCCGAAACCCCCTGAGGGCCCTCGGGAGTGGGCCACTATGGCGGGCGTTACGCCCTATCCCAATGCAAGGGACCCCTGATGAGACTGACCGACATATCGCTGAACTGGCTGCTTCCCGGCGCCGTACTGCTCCTGGGCATGCTGGCGGCGGTGGCGGTGCTCGCGCGCGGCAAGCGCTCCTCCGGGGAGAACGCGAGCGCGGACGACTCGTGGGAGCGCAGCGAGGAGCGCCGCAGGCGCAAGGAGGCCATCTACGGCACGGCCTCCTACGTGCTGCTGTTCTGCTGTGCGGCGGTGGCGGCGGCCCTGTCCTTCCACGGCCTCGTCGGCTTCGGCGAACAGAACCTCGGGCTGACCGACGGCTGGCAGTACCTGGTGCCGTTCGGCCTGGACGGCGCGGCGATGTTCTGTTCCGTCCTCGCGGTCCGCGAGGCCAGCCACGGTGACGCGGCGCTCGGCTCCCGGATACTGGTCTGGCTGTTCGCTGCGGCGGCGGCCTGGTTCAACTGGGTGCACGCGCCCCGGGGCGCCGGGCACGCCGGCGCGCCGCAGTTCTTCTCCGGCATGTCGCTGTCGGCGGCCGTGCTGTTCGACCGCGCCTTGAAGCAGACCCGCCGGGCCGCGCTGCGCGAGCAGGGTCTGGTGCCCCGTCCGCTGCCGCAGATCCGGATCGTGCGCTGGGTGCGGGCGCCCCGTGAGACCTACAAGGCCTGGTCGCTCATGCTTCTGGAGGGCGTGCGCAGCCTCGACGAGGCCGTCGAGGAGGTCCGCGAGGACAAGCGGCAGAAGGAGGAGACCCGGCAGCGGCGGCGCGACCAGCAGCGCGTGGAGCGCGCCCAGCTCAAGGCGATCAGCCGGGGCCACCGCGGCTTCGTCGGCCGGGGTGCCGCCCGGCAGGTGGAGGTGCAGGCCGTGGAGCGCGGCCCGGCCCCCGCGACCGCGGAGCCTGCCATATCGACCGCGGAACCCCTGCCCGTCCGCGCTCGGCCCTCCCTTCAGCGGGTCCCCAGCGGAAGTGAACCGGTGACCGTCGACCTCACCGCCGAGGACGACACCATGGCCCTGCCTCGCCTGGACTCCCTGGAGCGCAAGCTGAAGGACCTGG
Source organism: Streptomyces sp. NPDC004658 (assembly GCF_040609555.1). Classification (NCBI taxonomy): domain Bacteria; kingdom Bacillati; phylum Actinomycetota; class Actinomycetes; order Kitasatosporales; family Streptomycetaceae; genus Streptomyces; species Streptomyces sp. NPDC004658. The sequence goes on along the minus strand of NZ_JBEXKG010000190.1, from coordinate 10,607 downwards.
AGCAGCAGTTCGGCTGACGGCCGGCCCTGCGGTGCGACCGCAGTACGGGACGGGGGCGTGACCGCGCGGGTCACGCCCCCGTCCCGTTCGCGCTGTGCCTCACGCCGCCTCGGCGCCGAGTTCGAACCACACCGACTTGCCCACCCCGTGCGGCCGGACGCCCCAGGCGTCGGCGAGGGACTGCACCAGCAGCAGGCCCCGGCCGTGGGTGTCGTCGTCGGTGTCCGGCGCGTGCGGCTCGGGTCTGCGGGCCACGAAGTCCCGTACCTCCACGCGCAGACCGCCCGGGTCCACGACGGCCGTGAGGACGGCGTCGTCGTCGGTGTGGACGAGCGCGTTGGTGACGAGTTCGCTGGTGAGCAGTTCGGCGATCTCCGAGCGGCCCGGTCTGCCCCAGTGCCGCAGCAGTTCGCGCAGCTCCCGGCGGGCCTCCGGCACCGCCCTGAGGTCCGCCCGGCCCAGCCTGCGCCGCAGCCGCCGCGCGTGGCCGGCGATGGTGTCGGTCTCTTCCCCCGTTGTCGCCGAGAAGGCCCCTACGGTCACGGGACCGCCCCCTCGTGCCTGCCTCTTCATGACCCCCGCCCGCACGCCGCCGGTCCCTGCCCCTCCTGGTCGAACACGTTCACGGGGGGATGCTTGCCCAACAGGCTCCCGGGCAGTCCTGGCGCACGCCCGATGACCGGTGGTTCGGCCATATCCGTGCCCCGCCCGGTCCGGCCGTCGGAGGCCGCCGCGGCCGGGCCTCGCGCCCACCGGGCGCCGTCCGCCGCCACGGACGCCCCGGGACACCGGTCCGGCCGCGTCCGGCACCGGCCGGCGTCGCGTCGTCACGCCCCGTGAAACTGGCCGAAATCGCTCCCCTTACGGCCGCGGTACGTTGCGCAGGTTCGAGCGGGCCATCTGGAGCATCCGGCCGACCCCGCCGTCCAGCACGATCTTGGAGGCGGACAGCGCGAACCCGGTGACCATCTCGGCGCTGATCTTCGGCGGGATGGACAGCGCGTTGGGGTCGGTGACGACGTCCACCAGGGCCGGCCCCTTGTACCGGAAGGCGTCCTTGAGGGCCCCGGCGAGCTGCTTCGGCCGCTCCACCCGCACGCCGTAGGCGCCGCAGGCCCGGGCGACGGCGGCGAAGTCGGGGTTGGTGTTGGCGGTGCCGTACGAGGGCAGGCCGGCGACGAGCATCTCCAGCTCCACCATGCCGAGGGAGGAGTTGTTGAACAGCACCACCTTGACCGGCAGGTCGTACTGCACGAGCGTGAGGAAGTCCCCCATCAGCATGGAGAATCCGCCGTCCCCGGCCATGGCGACCACCTGCCGGCGCCGGTCGGTGAACTGGGCGCCGATCGCCATCGGCAGCGCGTTCGCCATCGACCCGTGCGAGAAGGAACCGATGATCCTGCGGCGGCCGTTGGGCGAGACGTACCGGGCGGCCCAGACGTTGCACATGCCGGTGTCCACGGTGAACACGGCGTCCTCGTCGGCGACCTCGTCCAGTACGGCGGCCACGTACTCGGGGTGGATCGGGATGTGCTTGTCCACCTTCCGGGTGTACGCCTTGACCACGCCCTCCAGCGCGTCGGCGTGCTTCTTCAGCATCCGGTCGAGGAAGCGCCGGTCGGTCTTCTCCCTGACGCGCGGGATCAGGCACCGCAGCGTCTCGCGGACGTCGCCCCACACGGCCAGGTCGAGCCGGGAGCGGCGGCCGAGCACCTCGGGCCGGACGTCGATCTGCGCGATCCGCACGTCGTCGGGCAGGAACGCGTTGTACGGGAAGTCGGTTCCGATCAGGATCAGCAGGTCGCACTCGTGGGTGGCCTCGTAGGCGGCGCCGTAGCCGAGCAGTCCGCTCATGCCGACGTCGTACGGGTTGTCGTACTGGATGAACTCCTTGCCGCGCAGCGCGTGCCCGACCGGCGACTTGATCCGCCCGGCGAACTCCATGACCTCGGCGTGGGCGCCGGCCGTGCCGCTGCCGCAGAACAGGGTGACCCGGCCGGCCGCGTCGATCATCTCCACGAGCGCGTCGATCTCGGCGTCGCCGGGGCGCACGGTGGGCCGGGAGGTGACGAGCGCGCTCTGTGCCGCCTTCTCCGGGGCAGGCTCGCCGGCGATGTCGCCGGGCAGGGCCACCACGCTCACCCCGCTGCGGCCGACCGCGTGCTGGATGGCGGTCTGCAGCAGCCGGGGCATCTGCTTCGGGCTGGAGATCAGCTCGCAGTAGTGGCTGCACTCCTGGAACAGCCGTTCCGGATGGGTCTCCTGGAAGTAGCCGAGGCCGATCTCGCTCGACGGGATGTGCGAGGCGAGGGCGAGCACCGGGGCCATCGAGCGGTGGGCGTCGTACAGGCCGTTGATCAGGTGCAGGTTGCCCGGGCCGCAGGAGCCGGCGCAGGCGGCCAGCCGCCCGGTGATCTGGGCCTCGGCACCGGCCGCGAAGGCGGCGGACTCCTCGTGGCGTACGTGGATCCAGTCGATGGCGGCGTTGCGGCGGACGGCGTCCACGACCGGGTTGAGGCTGTCGCCGACGACGCCGTACAGGCGCCGCACCCCGGCGCGGACGAGGATGTCGACGAACTGCTCGGCGACGTTCTGTTTGGCCATGGCGCGCGTCAGCCCCTTCGCTGTCCCGGGATACGGCCCTCCCGTTCCATCAATCCACAGGGGCGGTGGTTACGCCTCCCACACGGCCGCCGCCGTACGGTCGTCGGCGTAGCCCTTCACCCGCACCTGGGCGTCGGCGAGGAACGCGGCGAGGCCCGGCGGAGTGCCGCCGGACCAGCGACGGGACAGGTAGGCGCAGAGGGCGGGCTCGTCGCGCAGCGGGCCGGCCAGGCCCGCCGTGCACATCACCAGCGCATCACCCGGGCGGGCTACCGAGGCCCGGAACCGGAACGGCTCCCGGGGCGGCTCGGGGGCCGGCCCGGCGGGCTCGAACGGGCTCGGCGGGGACGGCAGACCGAGGTCCATCGTCAGCCGGTCGCCCTCCGGGGTCCGCTCCGGCGGCGAGCCGAAGCCGACGACGGGCGCGCCGGTGCCGCCCTCGGGCGCGACCTGCGGCTCGATGTCCTGCCAGGAGCCGTCCCGCAGCCGGAACAGCCCGCCGTCCCCGACACCGAAGAACACACGGGTACGGCAGTCCGGGTCGGCGGGCAGCAGCAGGCAGCGCAGGGTCGCCGTGTACTGCTCGGGGTCCAGGCCCTGTTCGGCGGCGCTCGCGCGGAGCCTGCCGAGGCTGTGGTCGGTCAGCCGGTGCAGACCCGACTTCAGGTCGCCGCGCCGGGCCGCGCGGAGGTCCTCCACGAGCCGCTGGTGGCTGCGGCCGACGGCCCGCCCGATCCAGCGGCACGCCTCGGCCGCCGCCAGGTGCGCGCCCGGCGCGGCCCGGGCGCCGGTGGCCATCGCGACCAGGACCAGCGCCTGCCCGCCCGCCCCGAACCGCGCGGTGAGCAGCGCGTCCCGGCGCGGCTCGCCCCGGTACCGGGCCGAGTCCCCGCGCAGCGATACGGCCCGCAGCGTGCAGGCGCCGTACCGGGCGCCGTCCAGCACGGTGTCCGCGACCAGCTCGCCGAGCGCGTCCGGCTCGGCGAGCGGAAGCGCGGTGGGTTCGGGGTCGTAGGTGGGGGGACCGGAGCCGACGTAGTCGACGCAGGGGGGTGGGGCGGGCCGCGTGCTCCCGGTGGGCGCAGTGCTCTCGGGTGGCGGTGCGGCCTCGGTCGGCGGGGCGACCTCCTCGGGGAGGGCCGGGCCGGCGGCGGGAGCGGGTTCCGCCGGTTCCGGCGGGGCGGTCCGCTGGGTCGGTACCGGCGCCTTCGCGGGTGCCGGTTCCGGGGGTGCCGGTTCGGCCGGCGCCGGATCCGCCGGCGCCGCGTCGACCGGGTCCTGGTCCGCCGGCCGTCCCCCCACCGCGTTCCGCGCCGAGGCGAAGCGGTCGTCCAGGGAATCGGGCGCTGCCGTGGGACCCGTGTCCTCGGTGGAGTCGTCGTACAGCTGCCCCCACCAGTCGTCGTCGTGACGGGCGGGAGTTCCCCCCTGCTGGCTCATGCCCCTAATTGTCCACCGCACGGGCGACAGGAAAACGGGGCATCAGGAAAATCCGGCGCATTGCCCCCGTCGAACGGCGTGTCGAGTGAGCACCTGAACTGCCGTACGACAGACGGCTGGTGGCCGCCGGACGGCCCCACCCCCCACGGGAGGACCGTCCGGCGACGTCCTGGATGGCCGGGGACGCGCTGGTGGCCGTGCCCACGGCCACGCGTCCCCCGGCGCTGCCCACCTTGGCAGAGTCACCGCCGGTACGGCGATGATGTCTGGCGGCGGGTTCACGCCGTGGCCGGTTTCCGCCACGTCGTTCCGCCTCCGTCGGTCTGTGCGCAGAGGAGGGACGCGGGGCGATGCTGGCAGCGCTGGGGCTGGACGAGACGCACGAGGCGGCGTACCGGGCGCTGGTGTCCGTGGGCGCGGCCGACGTCACCGATCTGGCGCGGCGTCTGGCGCTGGCCGAACCCGACACCGAGCGGGCCCTGCGCCGGCTGGAGCGGCAGGGTCTCGCGGCCCAGTCCCCGGCGCGGCCGGGCCGCTGGGTGGCGGCCCCGCCCGGCGTGGCGCTGGGCGCGCTGCTCACCCGGCAGCGGCACGAGCTGGAGAAGGCGGAGCTCGCGGCGGCGCTGCTCGCGGAGGAGTACCGGGCGGCGGCGGCCGAGCCCGCGGTGCACGACCTGGTGGAGGTGGTGACCGGCGCCTCGGCGGTCGCGCAGCGCTTCCTCCAGCTCCAGCTGGGCGCGGCCGAGGAGGTGTGCGCGCTGGTGACCGGCAACCCGGTGGTCGTGTCCGGCATGGAGAACGACGCGGAGGAGCAGGCGGCCGGGCGGGGGGTGCGCTACCGGGTGGTCGTGGAGCGGGCGGTGCTGGACCCGCCGCACGGGCTGGCCGAGCTGACGGCGGCGCTCGGCCGGGGCGAACGGGTGCGGGTGGTGGACCGGGTGCCGACGAAGCTGGTGGTGGCCGACCGGTCGCTCGCGATGGTGCCGCTGACGTCGAGGACGGCGGAGCCGGCCGCCCTGGTGGTGCACGCCAGCGGGCTGCTGGAGCTGCTCGCCGGGCTGTTCGAGTCGGTGTGGCGGGAGGCGCTGCCGCTGCGGCTCGGCGCCGCCGGGGTGACCGAGGAGGAGCCGGCCGGCCCGGACGCCACCGATCTGGAGGTGCTGTCCCTGCTGCTGGCGGGGTTGACCGACGCGAGCGTGGCCAAACAGCTCGACCTCGGGCTGCGGACCGTGCAGCGCCGGGTGCGACGCCTGATGGAACTGGCCGGGGTGACGACCCGGCTCCAACTGGGCTGGCACGCCCGCGAACGCGGTTGGGTGACCCGCGAAGCCCACGGCTGAGCAGCCGCGGAGCCGTTCACCCGGCCGCTGGTCGCGGGCGCGGTGCCGCGCGGGTGACCGGCACCGCGGCGGCGGTGCGGCCCCTCGGGTCGGGCCCGAGCGGCCCCCCGGTCAGCACGCGGTGGACGGTGTCGGCCACGGCGGCCATGCCCGCGTCGTTGAAGTGCAGGTGGTCGCCGGGGTCGTAGGCGGGCAGGATGCGACCGGGGTCCTCCGGGTCCCGCACGACCGCGTCCGCGTCGGCGACCGCGTCGAAGACGCCGCCGTCGCGGATGACGGCGTTCACCCGCTGCCGCACCGCCTCGCGGGCGGCGGTCCAGGCGGGGTGCCCCCCGTACGGGGTGAGGGTGACGCCGACGACCCGGACACCGCGGGCGTGGGCGCGGGTCACCAGGGCGCGGTAGGCGTCCGCGAAGGCGGCGGCGTCGCTCGCCTCCGGGGTGCCCTTGATGTCGTTGATGCCTTCGAGGACGACCAGGACCCGCACGCCGGCCCGGTCCAGCGCGTCCGCGTCCAGGCGGGCGAGGGCGCTCGGTCCGGTGCCGTCGAGCAGCAGACGGTTGCCGGCGATGCCCGCGTTGAGGACACCGAGCCGCCGCTCGCGCAGCCGCTCGGCGAGCCGGTCGGGCCAGCGGTGGTTGGTGTCGGGGGTGGAGCCGTTCCCGTCGGTGAGCGAGTCCCCGAACGCGACGACACTGCCGGCGGCGGGCCCGCGGACGTCGACGCCGGTGACGTAGTACCAGCGGCTGGTGGTCGACGTGTACGCGGTGCCGTCCTCGTCGGCGGCCCGCCCCGCGCCGGCCGGGGCCACGTAGCTGGTCTGCAGGGCGGTGCGGTGATAGGTGGCGGGCCCGGAGTTCTCCGGCGTGAACACGGTGACGAGCAGGTCGGCTCCGGCCGGGACGCGCAGGGGCAGCGGATCGGTGACCGCGTCCGTGCCCGGTGGGACGGTCGCCTCGGTGGCGCCGCGGAAGGTGGCGGTGCGCAGGGTGCCGGGTACGGCCTCGGGGCCGGCCGCCCGGCTCAGCGCGACGGTGACCGCGCCGAGCCGCAGGGGTGTGGCGCCGAGCCGGTTGCTGAGCCGGACGCGGATGGCGGTGCCGCCGACGCTGAGGTGGACGACGTTGCGGACGGCCGCACCGGGCAGCGCGGCGGCGGTACCGGAAGGCGCGGTCTCCCAGCTGCCGGTCCAGGGCTGCGGGGTCGGTTCGGCGACGGCCGGTGCCGCCAGGCCCGGCAGCAGCGCCGGGAGGAGGACCGCGAGGACCCGTACGACCTTGGCCATGTGTGCCCGCCCTTCCCCGTCGGCCGTCGGAGGCGACCGTGCCACACGGGCGGGCCGTGCCGCCGGAGCATCGGCGGCGGTCCACCCGCTCGGCGCAACGGCAGCGGCGGGGAGCCGGGGGCGCGGCGGGCAAAGTGGCGCGGCGGGCGGCGCGTCAGGGGAGCACGCCCTCCAGGGTGAGCAGCCGGACCTTGCGCTCAAGTCCCCCCGCGTATCCGGTCATCGATCCGTCGGCGCCGATCACCCGGTGACAAGGCCGCACGATGAGCAGCGGGTTGGCGCCGATCGCCCCGCCGACCGCGCGAACGGCGGCGCGGGGTGCGCCGATCCGGGCGGCGATCTCACCGTAGGTGGCGGTGGCGCCGTACGGCAGTTCGTCCAGCGCGGCCCAGACCCGCTGCCGGAACGCGGTGCCGGCCGCCCGGAACGGCAGCCGGAACTCCGTGCGTTCCCCCGCGAAGTAGGCGGCGAGCTGGTCGGCGGCGGCACGGAACGGCCCGGGGTCGTGCCGCCAGCCGTCCTGGATGGTCCGCCCGCCCTTCTGCCCGGGCACGGACAGCGAGGTGAGCGCGCCGTCCGCGTCGGCGGTGAGCAGCAGCCGCCCGACGGGAGTGTCCAGGTGGGTGCAGTAGACGGTGGTCATCGGACCGGCTCCCCCGCCACCCGCAGGTGCTGGACGGCGTACGAGCGCCAGGGCCGCCAGGTGTCGGGGACGTCGGCGCCGGGCGGGGCGACGTCGGGATCGCCGAGGGCGCGGACGCGGACGGTGGCGACGGTGGCCGGGTCCATGCCGGGCAGGGCGAGCAGGGCCTCCTCGGCGTCGTGCCGGTCGGCGCCCGGGTCCAGCCGCAGGGTGCCGTCGGCGAGGGCGGCGGCGAGCGCGCCCAGCGGGCCGCCGGGCTCGGCCTCGGCGAGGACGGCGGGCTCCGGGAAGAGGTGGGTCAGGCCGCCGTGGGGCGCGTCGAGCACCTTGCCGTACCGGCGCACCAGTTCCCCGGCGCCGTGGGTGCCGGCCAGGGCGCGTACGGCGGGTTCGAGCGGGTCGACGGCGCCGGGCGAGCGCAGACCGGGCCGGGCGGCGACCAACGGGGCGAGCCGGGGGTCGGCGCCGAGCCGCTCGTCGACGGCGTACGGGTCGGCGTCCAGGTCGAACAGCCGGCGCAGCCGCTGCACGGCGGTGGTGAGGTCCCGGGGGTCGGTCAGGTGCAGCCGGGCGTCGAGCCAGCCGCCCGGGCGGGTACCGGTGCCGGTGCGCGGGGTGCGGGTGCGTTCCTGCACGGCGGCGAGGCCGGTGCCGTACGGCAGGCGCAGGGTGCGCCGGTAGGTGCGGGCGCCGGGGGCGCCGGTCACCTCTTCGACGCCCGGTACGGCCTCCCGCGCGAGCTGGTTGAAGACGGCGGCGGACTGGTAGGGGCCGCGGTGGGCGAGCCGGAGCGGGATGCCGGTGCCGGGTGCGGCCCTGCGGGCGGCCCGGTCCCGGGGGGCGGCGGCCCGCACCTGGGTGGGCGTCGCGGCGTACACCTCCCGGATGGTGTCGTTGAACTGCCGCACGCTGGCGAACCCGGAGGCGAACGCGATCTCGGTGACCGGCAGGTCGGTGGTCTGGAGCAGCACCCGCGCGGTGTGCGCCCGCTGCGCCCGGGCGAGCGCCACGGGCCCGGCGCCCAGCTCGGCGGTGAGCTGCCGCTGGACCTGCCGGGCGCTGTAGCCGAGCCGCGCGGCGAGCCCGGCGACGCCCTCGCGGTCCACGACGCCGTCGGCGATCAGGCGCATGGCCCGGCCGACGACGTCCGCGCGGACGTTCCACTCGGCCGAGCCGGGCACGGCGTCCGGCCGGCACCGCCGGCAGGCCCGGAACCCGGAGCCCTGCGCGGCGGCGGCCGTCGCGAAGAACCGCACGTTGCGCCGCTTCGGCGACACCGCCGGGCAGCTGGGCCGGCAGTAGATGCCGGTGGTCTCGACGGCGAAGAAGAACACGCCGTCGAACCGCCCGTCCCGGCTCCGCACCGCCTCGTACCTGCTGTCTTCGTCCTTCACGCGTTCCAGTGTGGGGCGGGCGGGAGGGACGGGCCAGCGGAATTCGGACATGGAGCCGGCGGGCGCGGCCGGAGGGTCGCTAGGCCCACCGACCCCGCTTCGCCTCCATCGCCGCCCTCCCCTCGGCTCCCTTCCGCCGCCACTCCCGGCGGAGTTCCGCGCGGACCCTGGCGTCCGTCTTGGCCACGATCCACTGGTTCTCCCGCAGCAGCTTGCGGTAGCTCTCCAGCCGCCGCTCCGCGAGCTCCCCGTTCTCCACGGCGGACCGCACCGCGCAGCCGGGCTCGGACTCGTGGGCGCAGTCGTGGAACCGGCACCGCTCGGCCAGTTCCTCGATCTCGGTGAACACCTGCCCGACGCCGGTCCCGGCGTCGAAGAGGCCGACGCCCCGCAGCCCGGGTGTGTCGATGAGCACCCCGCCGGAGGGCAGGGCGAGCAGGTTGCGGGTGGTCGTGGTGTGCCGCCCCTTGCCGTCGACGTCCCGGGCCGCCCGCACGTCCATGACGTCCTCGCCGACGAGGACGTTGGCGAGGGTGGACTTGCCCGCGCCGGACTGGCCGAGGAGCACGCTCGTACCGGAGCCGACGAGCGCGACGAGCACGTCGAGTCCGTCGCCGTGCAGGGCGCTGACGGTGAGGACGGGCACGCCGGGTGCGCTGGTCTCCACGTCCTGCACGAGGTGGGCCAGGGTGACCGGGTCCGGCACGAGGTCGGCCTTGGTGAGGACGACGACGGGCTGGGCGCCGGACTCCCAGGCGAGGGCGAGGAAGCGCTCGACGCGGGCGAGGTCGAGTTCGACGGCGAGGGACACGGCGACGACGACGTGGTCGACGTTGGCGGCGAGGATCTGCCCCTCGGACCGCTTGGAGGAGGTGGAGCGGACGAAGGCGGTGCGGCGCGGCAGGTAGGCGCGCACGTACCGGGGGTCGCCGCCGGGGTCGACGGCGACCCAGTCCCCCGTGCACACGATCTTCATCGGATCGCGGGGCACGACGAACTCGGTGTCGGCGCGGACGGTCCCGTCCGCGGTGACGACGTCGCACTGTCCGCGGTCGACCCGGACGACCCGTCCGGGCAGCAGCCCGTCGGCCTCGTACGGGGCGAACGCCTCGGCCCAGGTCTCGTCCCAGCCGTAGGGAGACAGTGCGGAGAAAGCAGCGGAGGTGGAAGTCAAGGGAGACCCTTCACAAGGGTGGCCCCGGGCAGGCGCGTACGGTGCGCGGTCGGTTCAGCCGGCGGCCACGGAGGTGGACTTGATGCGTTCCTGGATGAGGGCAGGGCCCGGCACAGTGACAGCCATCTGTCGACACCTCCTCGTCCTCGCTCGCGCGTCCGCACACCACCTCGGCGTGCCGGGCAACTGTAGCCCGCGGACGGGCCGGTACGTCAAAGGGTTTTCCGCGCGACCGCACGCGTGCGGCGGGCGCGCTCAGCTCACCGTGCAGGGCGAGCCGTTGAGCGTGAACCGGTACGGCGTGCGGTTGGCGTCGGTCCAGGAGCCGAGGAAGCCGAAGGACAGGGTGCCGTGCGCGGCGACCGCCTTGTTGTAGTCGGCGGCGGTGGCGGTGACGCGGGAGCCGTCCTGGTGGACGGTGGCGTCCCACATCTGGCCGATCTGCTGGCCGTCGCGGAAGGTCCAGGACACCTGCCAGCCGGTGAGGGCCTTGTCGGTGGTGACGCTGACGGTGGCCTGGAAGCCGTCGGGCCACTGGCTGTCCAGCTCGTAGGCGACCCGGCAGCCGGCCGGCCGGGTGGCGGGGGCGCTCGTGGGGCCCGCGCGGTGGGTGGCGGAGGAGGTGCCCTGGGGCTCGGGGTCGGGCTCCTGCCGGGCGGGCGGGCGCTCGGTGTGCGTCGCGGAGGCCGGGGCGGAGGGGGAGCGCGGGGTCGGCGACGTCCCAGAG
>NZ_JBEXKG010000189.1:1023-12745 GCF_040609555.1 Streptomyces sp. NPDC004658 | reverse complement strand
GCCTCCAGGCCATCGAGCGGGACACCGACGTCGCCTGAGCTGTGGTGCACACAACTTCGTACTCGGTGGTGCACTCAGAGGAGTACTTGGACAGCAACCAAAAACAAGATCCTGGTCATCGTCACCAACGTCGACGAATATCAGAAGGTCGGCATGCGGACGGGGCTCTGGCTCGGGGAGCTGACTCACTTCTGGGACGTCGCCGAGCAGCGCGGATTCACCATGGACATTGCCAGCCCATCGGGCGGCAAGGTTCCCATCGATCCGGAGAGCCTGTCGCACGAGGTCCTAGCGGAGCTAGGGACTGACAAGCGCTACGCGGACAGAAAGTTCATGGACCTCCTTGAGGACACCAAGAAGATCTCAGAGGTGAACAGCGAGGACTACGACGCCATCTACCTCACCGGTGGCCATGGGGTCATGTTCGACTTCCCTCAGAGCCAAGAGCTGGAAGACCTGATGGCCAGGTTCTACGAGACCGGCCGAGTCGTGTCGACCGTCTGCCACGGCGCTACAGGCCTGCTCAACGTGACTCTGAGCAACGGGGATCCCCTGGTCAAGGACAAGAGGGTCACCGGGTTCTCCTGGCCAGAAGAGGAACTGGCGAACAGGGCACAAGCGGTCCCCTACAACCTGCAAGAGGAGCTGAAGAAGCTCGGCGCCAACTACAGCACGGCCGACGAGCCGTTCGCCACGTATGTAGTCGAGGACGGACGCTTGATCACGGGTCAGAATCCGGGCAGCGCCAGGGCCGTGGCCGAGGCAGTCGTCAAGCAGCTGAGCCCCGCGTGACGGAGAGGCGATCACAAGCTCCGGAAGACGGCAGCGCTGCCGGCAACGACGGCGGACAGCTGCGGCGTTCGACAGCCGGGCACGGTGCTGGCAGGGCGCCATCGACCCAGCCCACCAGGTCGTGCCCGCATCTTCGGCCAGTCTTGATTGACGTGCCGCTCGTAGCCTCGCAGAACACGCCTCGACAGAGGTGCCACCTCGCCCGTGCGAGAGCAACGCCGGAGTACATACGTCGGAGCACGGGGCAATCCAGGAGTTGGGGCGCGTGGCCAGCGTCGCTTGCCGCTACCGATACGGCTCCATCCTTATTTCGACCTGAGGTTGTGCACATAGTCAGCCCTTCGCCAGGATGAGTCGGAAATGGGCGCCCTTGAAGATGGGGTGGCCGTCCGCGCGGGAGACCAGCAGAAGGGCGCCGTCGGCCGCTTCGGCGATGTCGCGGGCACGGTGGAGACCGTCGCCCCGGCCCTCCCCCTTGGTGGAGCGGCCCGCCCGGAAGACCAGGTCCTCCCGGCCCGGCGGGTACGTGATCCCCGCTCCGTTGTCGCGGACGTCGACGAGCCACTCGTCGCCGTACGGTTCCACATGCACGGAGAGGCGCCCTGACTCCGAACCTGCCAGTTCCTCACCGGCGTTCGCCAGCAGCTCGTAGAGGAGCACCTGGGCGGCGCGAGCGCTGATCCGTGCCACGGCGGCGTCGGGTCCGCCGGTCTCCACCTGCACGCCGGGGAACGCCTGCTGCCACAGGCCGATGGTCTCGCGCAGCACGGGCATCAGATCGGTCGTCCCGGCCACGCTCCGCTCGTCCACGGCAAACTCGGCGGTCTGCCGTGCCAGCCCCGCCAGCCGGGCGTCGAGGTCGGCGGTCATGGTGGCGCCCTCCAGGACGGCCAGGTACGCCTCGTAGTCGGGGCTGAGACCGTGCCGCCGGGCCTCCCAGAGGCGTACGGCATGACCGTGGTCCTCGGACGCGGCCGCCTCCGCGTGTGCCGCCCAGTCCCGCAGGGCCGTCTCCAGTCGCTGCTCCGCCCGCTCGCCCAGGAAGGTGAGCACCCCGCAGCGGCGCAGCCGGACGCGCTCCACGGAGGCCTGCTCGGTCAGCCGGAGACGGCCCAGCCCGGCCATGGCGGCGGTCAGGACGTCGGCGTCGGGGACCAGGTCGGCCGTGAGCTGCGCCACCGCCAGCAGCTCGTCCGCCGTGACCTCCTCGCCGGCCGGCGCCGCGGTGAGCGCGGCCCAGAAAGCGATATGCGCGATCCGCGAGGGGCCGAGCGGCCGGAGCACCGTGTCCTCGACGGCGGCACTGAACTGCCGTTCCTCCCGCCACCGGGACAGCCACCGCTCGCCGCCTCCGGCCCGGCCCTGCCGCTCGGCCAGGGCCTGGAGGAACAGGTGGAGCAGCGCGGGATCCCAGCCGGTCGCGAACGCGAGCGCATCGGCGACGACGATGCCGCCGAGCCCGGTCAGGTCGAGGACCCAGCGGAGCGTCGACCATCGCGTGGCCTCGTCCGGCCCCAGTCGCTCGTCGAGTACGTCCGGGGTGCGGCCGACGAATGCCGCCAGCGGCCACTGCCGCCCCAGCAGGCGCACCAGTGCTGTGGACCGGCCCGTACGCAGGGTGGCGAGCTGGAGCAGGTCCCGCAGCAGCAGCACCGCACACGGGCCGCGGTCCGCCGACGCGGCCAGGGCGGGGCCCACGGCGACGTACGGCGGCATCGCCTCCAGGCCCTCCGGCTCCTTGGTCTCGGGACCACCGATGAACAGGTCCAGGTTGCCCAGGGGCCGGAACCGCTCGATCTCGGGGTCGGCGAACGCCCTCGTCACCGTGGTGAGGTAGCCGCCGGTGATCTCCTCGGGCCTGGCCCGCTCGGGGTCGTCGGAATGCAGGTAGGCGTTGAACGCCGTGGTGAAGCGTTGCGCCGCGACGAAGCCTCCGTCGTCCAGGGAGGCGTACGCCTCCAGCAGTTCCCGGGCGGAGTCGTCGGCCGGTGCCCAGTCGGCGTAGCGCACCTGTCGCTGGCGCTGGACGGGGTCGAGGTGCCACTCGAGGAGCTGCGCCGGGGACAGCTCGGGGTTCCAGGCGGGCAGCGGAGGCACCCGCTCCGGGCCGGCACCGCGTGTCCCGTCGTCGATCTGCCGGGCCGCGACCCGCAGCAGCCCCGCGTCGATGAGCGCACGGCACGACTCCGCCCACGCAGGGTCGGTCGCGCCCCCCTCCTCCCGCTCCGCGAGCCGGGCCAGCAGGGCCTTCCGGCCCGCCACGAGCCCCTCCTCGAGTGCGGTCTCGGCGGCCCGGAGCAGCCGCAGCGTCTCCGGCCAGGACACGGCGCATCTCCACTCCAGTTCCGCCATGTCCAGCTCGGGCAGGGCCAGGTCGGCGTCGCCTGCCCGCTTCCTCAGGACGTCGCAGCGGTCCCTGAGCTCGTCGCGCAGCTCCTGACGGCGGTCGGCGAGGGCCTGGAGGCGGCCGGACAGGCCGGCCCGGTCCGGCAACGGGCCGTTCTCCAGCAGGTACTCGGCGGCCTCCAGCTCACCTTCCCGCAGCAGGCTGTCGAAGGCCGACTGCTCGTCCTCGTCCTCGGCGATGCCGCGCAGCACGGCGTCGACGAGGACACCCTCGTCCAGCCGCTCCGGGGTGCGCAGCGCCACCGCCAGCCGGCCGAAGCGGAACCGCCCCGGCCACCGGCTCAGCAGGTCGATCAGGGGGTCGTCGGTCATGCGTGCACCCTTGCCCACTTGGCCACCGGTTCCAGACGCTGGAGCAGGGCCAGCGCGGGGTGGCGATACGGCGGTTGAAGGACGTCCGCCTCGCTGAACAGCCCGTCCCATGCCTGGGCCGTCCCCACGGCGAAGTCACGGAAGGCGATCGGGACCGATGCCCCGGCGTCGGCCCGGCTCGCGGCGGCGGACAGGCTGCGCGCCTCCAGCACCAGCGCCTCGATGCGGCTGAGATAGGACGTCTGCCTGCCCCACTGGATGCGCTCCTGCCCGGCGTCCGCGACCAGCCGGTCGACATGGCGGCGGACGTCGGAGGGCAGGCCGGAGCCGAGCGCGGGGCGCAGCGCGGGATCGGTGGCAGCCGCCTCGATGCGGGTGAGGAAGCCGTCGGCTGCGAACATCCCGTCGTGCCAGGCCTGGCCCGCGTCGAAGTTGAAGCGCTGGCGGCGCCGCCGGATCTCGTCGATCCTGCGGGCCAGCTCGGCCCAGCGCTCCTCCACCTCCGCGGCCGTCATGGCCGTGGCGAGCTGCGCGGTGAACGCGTCCAGCGGCAGGCCGCCGTCGAGCGGCCCCAGTTCGCCGGCGACATCGGCGAACTCGCGCCACCGCGGCGGCAGCGCCTCCCGGAGCAGCTCGACCACCTGGCCACCGGAGGGGCCGCCCCACAGCAGCGTCTCGGCGAGTCCGCCGACGGCCGCGGCGCTCTGGTCCCGGGGATCCTCGACCTCCAGGGCGGCGACCTCCAGGGCTCCGCCCACCGGCCCGAACTCCAGCGGCAGCACCGCCGTGCACACCGCTGCCGTGAGCGGCTCGCCGTCGTTCGCCAGCATGCGACCGATCAGCGCGGCCTCGAAGAAGGCGTGCCGTCTCCAGGCGTCCCTGATCAGCCAGCGGGCCCACCGACGGCGGTGCTCGGCCGGCACCCGGTCGGTCGACCGCAGCAGCGTGGCGGCGCCCCGGCGCAGATCGGCGACCGGGACCTCGCGCTCCTCCCACACCTCGAGGACCCGCCAGGGGTCGTCGAGGTCGCCCAGGAGTTCCGTCATCACCTCGCCGTAGCGGCCCTCGGCATGGGCCTGGCGCGCCTTCTCCAGAGCACCGTAGGCGGCGATCGCGCCGTCGGTGACCCGCGCGGCCGGCGGCCCGGTCTCCCCCTGCGCCGGTTCGGGCTCCGGGTCCTGCGCGACGCCCAGCCGGGACAGCACGTCGGCCACGAACCCGGCGCCGTAGACCCGCACCCCGACCTGGCTGGCGGTGCCGGTCCCCTCGGCGCGGGCGGAGTTACGGCCCAGCGGGGCGAAGCTGCCGAGCTGGAGGGTGTCGTCGCAGACCACCACCCGGACGCCCGGGCGACGCCGGTGCACGGTGATGCCCGGTGTCGCCTCGACGACGCCGGTGAACGCCTGCACGGCGTCCGCGTCCCTGCCCGGGGAGGGCTGCACCAGGTGCACGGCGGCGCCGCGCTCGGCGCGTTCCCGCAGGGCTCGGGCGACGCGTTCGGTGGCGGCGCGGGGGCTGATGCGGTCGTCAGCGAGGACCAGCCGGGTGGTGGCACCGTGCAGCGCCTGCCAGAGGTAGTCCTGGTGGGCGCCGTCCTCCACCACTTCCACGCTCGGCGCCTCGTCCGTGGCCTGCCGTACGGTGTCACTGAGCGCGGCCTGGTACTCGCGCCAGCTCGCCGCCCAGATCCGCAGCATCTCCGGGGTGCTGTCGGCAGGGCCCGGCGGCAGCGGGGTCTCCGTGTTCTCGGCGCCGAAGGGCTCGGCGGGGCCGGCCTCGGCCTCGGGGAACTCGGCCTCCTGGGTGAGGATCTTCAGCCGGTCCTGTCCGGCGAACCCGGACCGGCGGACCCACAGCAGCAGTTCGGTGACGCAGCCGGGCAGTGCGGGGCCGTACTTCGACGGCTCGATGAGCAGCCCCGTCATCTCGCCGCCGAAGCCGCTCACCAGGTCGAGTGGGCTGTGCGCGCTGACGTAGGCGCGTACGTTGTCCTGGACCACGACGCACGCAGCGGTGCGCGCGCTCGCGGAGGACAGCAGCACCCGGCCGGGGTACTTGGCGGCCAGCTCGTTCAGCGCGGTGCGCACCTCCGGGGCCAGCGTGTCGCTGATCGTGCGTCCCGAGGACACGACGATGCGGACCTTGCGGTTCAGCGCGGCGCGCAGATCGGGCAGCAGTCCGCTCAGAGTGGAGTAGCGGATCGCGGGGGAGACGATCACGAGCTGCCGCTGAGCCTTTTCCAGCAGGTATCTGAGCGCCCACTCGTGCCCCTGGACGCTCTCGATCGGCTCCAGGTCCGCCCGTGCCTGGAGCAGTGCCCGCAGCCGTTGCTGGACGCGGCGTCCGAGGTCCTCCATCTTCTTCTGGGCCTGCGCCGTGTGCGCGGCCTCGGTCGCCGGCAGCTTCTCCACCTGGGCGGCGAGCCGGACCAGCAGTTGGGGGACCCCCTCGGGCTCCAGCAGCACCCGGCTCGCCCTGCCGCGCAGCGCCTGCACCAGACCGCTGTCGGGCTGTTTGTCGCCGAGCCGGGCGAAGTACTCCTGGAAGCGGGACTCCGCGCGGGCGCTCCAGAACCGCTTTCCCGCGTCGGAGACGGACACGGTGAGCCGTCCGCTGTCCTCGTCGGTCTGCACCTGCACGCCGACGGTGAACCAGCGGATCTCATCGGGCGGCTGGAGCAGCGGGTTGCCGAAGCTGACGTTGAGGATGCGGCGCCTGAAGCCGGCCCCGCCGCCGTACCGGGTGGCCGCACGGACCGCGGCCAGCAGGTCGCGGGGCGGTAGGTCGGAGGCCCGCAGGCTGTGGTCGACCGGGGCGCGCAGAGCCCCCGGGGGTGCCTTGGAGGTGCCTTCCCGTTCCGCGAAGAAGCTGCCGGTGATCGGTTCGAACAGGTAGGCGCGTGTCTCCTGCGTCGTGCCGCCGGCGGGTGCGGTGCCGGCGGCCGCGCGAATGCTGTCGCGGCCCCCGTCGCTCAGTTCGAGCGCGCCGCTCTGGAGGTCGATGGTGAGCAGTCCGCGGGTCCACAGTGAGGTCACCACGTCGAGCACCACCCGGTAGGGCAGCACGAACAGGTCGGCCAGCTCCTGGACCTTGGTCAGCCCGGCTCCGACGGCCTTGGTGACGAGGGTCTCCAGGGTGGTGTCGCCCTCCTCCGGACCGACCTCCATCTTGAGGGTCACGATGCGGCAGGGAAGCGCCAGTTGGACGAGATCGTTCATCGCGTCCTCACTTCGTCGGCGGAGACGACCTCGCCGTAGTGACGCAGCACCTTGATCACCGTCGCTCAGTGCTCGCCGCCGTAGGTGGCGAAATGCTGGAGGTCGCCCACGACCACGAGGAGCCGTTTGGCCCGCGACATCAGGACGTTGATCAGTTCCCGTCGGCCCACATGGCCGACGTTGCGTTCGATGCCGCCGCCGGGGTCTGCGGTGGAGCGCACCAGGGAGACGATGACCCGGTCGGCCTCCCGGCCCTGGAAGGCGTGCACGGTGTACTCACGGCCGCGCACCGAGTCCCGGCCGCTCAGCAGCTCCAACTGGGCCTTGTAGGGCGTGAGGACGGCGAGGCTGCCGTCGTCGTCGAGGCGGTCGGGCGGCGCGGACGCCGGCAGCATCGACTGGGCGATCCGGTCCACCAGGTTCACCTCGCCCTCGTTCCGCCAGCGGGGTTCATCGCCGAATCCCTCACAGCCACCGGTGTCGACCCACACCAGCGGCCGGCCGCGCAGGAAGGGCGGTTCGGTCAGGTCGTGCGGCTTGTGCCGCTCGGTCTTGAGGAAGCTGAGGGGCAGTCCGTCCTCCTCGCGCAGCGGCACGCGCGGATAGAAGGCGCGACTGACCGGCTCGGCGATCGTCTTGTCCATGCGGAACTGCTTCTCGATCCGGCCCACGGCCGAGTCCGCCAGTTTGTAGTCGGCCTCGGTCTTGCCCGCGAAGATCTGCTGGAACAGCCGCAGCGCCTTGAGATGGTCGTCCTTCTGCTCGTACTCCAGGGCCACCAGAGGGTCCGGGTGGTTGCGCAGGGAGTCGAGGAAAGCCTCCAGCTCTTCCTCGCGGTGCGGTCCGAGCTGCAGATGGTCGCCGATGAGGGTCCAGCGCACGCCGAGCACCAGCGGGACGATGATCTCCGTGGACCACGCCTTGGCGGCCTCCTCGACGATCACCCAGTCGAACAGGTCCTTGGGGTCCCAGCGCCCGTCGTTGACGGTGGCGGCGATGGAACAGGTGGCGAGGACCACGCTCGCGCCGCTACGGATCCGGTCGCTCAGTTCCAGCTGATTGGAGGTGATGTGCTTGAGCCACTGCTCGGCCAGTTCCCGGCGGGCCCCCTTCAGCGGCGGCAGGTTCCGCAGGTCGATCCACCATCGCTCCGCCAGTTCGATGAGGTCACGGGAGTACGGGGTGTCGTCGTAGGGAGGATGCTCGTAGGGCTTGCGGGCGAGCCGGGCCCTGAGCAGCCGGGTCGAGGCTTCCTGCACCGACCGGGTCAGATGGGTGAGGGTGTGGGCGCGCACCAGGGCGTCCCGCACCTCGTCCTCCTTCTCGGCGGGCGTCTCGCGCAGGATGAGGGTGCGCGGGCTCTGTTGCTGGATCAGCTTGCGGGCCAGTCCGTCGAGGGTGTGGTTGGACTGCGAGGTGACGAGGATGCGGGCGCCCTGCTCCACGGCCAGATTACGGCGGACGGCGGCGGCGGTGAGTGTGGACTTGCCGGAACCGGGGGGTCCTTGCAGGGCGAAGAACGGGTGGGTTCCGAGCATCCGCTCGATGAGCTTGCGGGAGACGGCGTCGAAGTCGACCTCGCCCTCCAGCGGGCGCGGGTCGATCCAGCGGCCTCGCCCGAGGTCGAAGGAGAACGGCTCACGCAGCGACTCGATGAGCAGCGGTTGCGCCCGCAGCAGGGCCAGCCCCCGTTCCTGGCGGTCGAGCTGGGGGCTGGTGCCACCGTCGTCGTCGTGCCGGATCCAGCCCGCCTTGGGGATGCTGCCGGCGCCCTGCACGGAGACTTTGATCGTGTACGGGTCGACGTACTCCTGGAAGACCGCGGTGACGGTCTTGCCGCCGAAGTAGGGCTCGCGCGTGGAGCCGCGGCTCACCACGTTCAGCAGGGTCGCCTTGTCCTCGCGTTCGCTGTCGAGGCCGGCGAAGAAGTCCGCGAACCGCGGCCGGCGCCGCTCGTCGAGCGCGTAGGCCGACAGCATCGGGGACGAGTGCCGCCGGTCGGCGTCCGCCTCCTCGTCGAACTCGATGGTGACCGTGCCCTGCTGGACGGCGCCGACCACCCGGAAGGGGTAGGAGCGGGCCTGGAGCACCGTGCGCTGGTAGGTGAGGAGGAACTGCAGGGAGCGCAGGTACATCTCGTTGAGCGTGTCGGTGCGGGCGTGTCCGCGCACCGCCTCCTGGAGGTCCGTCCACGAGCGCCGGCCCTTGACCACCTCGGTCATGTTCTGACCGGGCCGGAAGGGGATCAGTTCGAGCCCGCTCTCGATCTTGCGCCTGCGCTTGGCCGTCACCAGTTCCATGGTGATGTCCTTGTCCCGCAGGTACTTGATGACCAGGATCTGCTCGAAGTGCTTGCGACTGTTCGTCATGGGGACGGGGTCGTACAGGACGGCGCAGAACCAGACGGCTCGCCGCCCGATCAGCACCCACTGCGCCTCCTTCAGCCGGTCCTCCGGTCCGGTGGCGTAACCGAGTGCGCCGCGCGCCGAGTGGACGAGCACCGCCTCGGCGAGTTCGTGCTGGAGGAAGAACCGCAGCTCCTCCTGCCCGACCGGGGTGGCCGGGGAGTGCCGGATCCATTTCCGCTGCTCGTAGAGCATCTGCACGCTCTCGTCCGGCATGAAGGCCACGAGCCGGGGCCGCTTCTCCTCCGGCTGAGCCCAGTGGGCGCGGATCTTCTGCCAGTTCTCCCCCAAGTGCTTGGCCGCCTCGTAGGCGGTCCAGCGGCTGTCCGGGTGGGGTTCCAGCATGCGGCGCAGCGCGTCGGCGAGGGCGGTGGGCAGTCCGGCGGAGGCGAGGCGGGAGACCATGGCCCGCTGGAGCTGAGCCAGGGCGGTCTTGCGGTCCTCCGGGCCGGCCCGCCGCACCTCCGCGTACGGCTCGGGCAGCACATCGGGGATGCGTCCGCAGAACCACTCCCAGGCAGTGGCCGCCAGTCCGTAGACATCAGTGGTCACCCAGTCCCGGCGGACACTGGTGTGCTCGTCGAAGAGGTAGGCGTGCAACTCGGGTGCCAGGTACGCCAGATGGCGTTCGGGCTCGATGCCGACGGGGGCCGTGTAGAACTGGCGGACCTCGGCCACCGTCTCGGCGCCGCTGCCCGCGCCCACGGTGCGGATCACGTTTCCCATCAGCGTGCTCATCTCGAAGCGCGAGAGGACGATGTCGACCTCGTCCGGCTCCGACATGTCGATCACATGGGTGTTGAGGGAGGCCGCGGTGAGGTTGCGGTGGATGATGCCCGCCGAGTGCAGCTCGTTCAGGGCGTCCAGCAGAGTGCTGAAGTGCTCGAAGGCCCGGACCGGGTTGCGGTGGGCCCAGTCCACGGTGTGGTCGATGTTGACGGGCTTGCCGCGCTCCCGGGTGAGGGTGAAGGCGATGTCCTCGCTCGGAACGAACTTGCCCATGGCGATCTGCGGCAGTGCCGGGTGGTTGAGCGCGCCCACCCGGAGCAGGTTGCGGGCGGTGTGCTCCCATAATTCGCCGGCCAGGTCGGTGATCCTGTCGAAGATCGTGAGCTGGTAGGCGTCGTGCCCGTGGGGGGCGTCGGTACGGCGGTGCAGGGTCGCCCGCACCAGGCGCTCGGGAACCACGATCTCCGGCTCGCCGAACAGCGTGTAACCCTCGAACTGGGCGTTGTCCCGGCAGAACAGCCGGTCTATGAGTTCCTTGTACTTCTCTACGTCGTTCAACGGCGCCCCGTTCCCCTCGGCGTCCCCTCGTGCCGTCATTCTCGGGCGACTTCCGACGGCCTGTCAGCTGGTTCGGCGAACACCGCGCCACCGCGGCCCGTGTCCTCACCGTCCGGTTCGTCCGCGTCGGCCCACGCCCTCGGATCGAGGTCGAGCACGACGACCCCGTCCTGCGTCCCCACCGCGAGGCCGCCCTCGCCCAGTCCGGTCAGGGCGTGGCAGCGCAGTCCCAGCCGCACCGTGTGCAGCAGCCGGGTGCCCGTGCGGTCCCACACCCGCAGCTCTCCCTCCCGGCCCACGGTGACCAGGACGCGGTGCGCCTCCGTGGGACCGCGGACCACGGCCGCCGCGGCGAGCCTGCCCGACCGGCCGGAGAACAGCGGGTTCCAGGGACCGTCCGGGGCGGCCGACCACGAGACGTGGTGGCCGCCGTCGCCGACGACGGCGAGGGCGGTCGTCGTGTCGTACGGGATGGCCGTCATCGCCGTGAAGGGCGTGGGCAGCCCCGTCGGGACACTCCCGAGGAGAGCGCCGCTGCGCGCGTCCCACCAGCGCAGTTCCCCGGCGGCGGTGAGCCCGGCGAAGGCGGGACGCCCCCCGGCCAGTCGCAGCCCGGCGAGGAGCTCGACGGGCGCCACGGGGGGCGACGGGGGCGGGGCGAGGCGCTGTGCGGGCACCGGCTTGCCGAGCGACTTCGCCGGTACGTCCTCGTCCCCCCGCCCGGCGCTGTCCCGTTCGGCCGGCACGGCCTCGTCGACCCGCTCTCCCGCCGCGGCCCCGTCGCCCCGCTGCTCACCACCGGTGGGGGTGCCGTCGATGCGGACGGTGCCATCCTTGTGGGCCGTGGCCAGCAGGGTCCCGCCTTCGGGGTCCGGCAGGGACGCCAGGGCAAGGACGTCGCCGCCCGGGTCCGGGGCGTCGAGCGCGGCGCCGTCGGCCGCGCTCAGGCGGGCGAGGCTCCCGTCGGCGTACGCCACGCACAGCACGCCGCCATGAGCCGGGTCGACGGCTTCCGCGAGTGCCCGCACCGGGGGCGGCGGTGCCGCCGGCTGTCCGGTGGCGCTCCTGCCCCGCGGGTCCCACAGCCGTACGGTCCCGTCCTGGCCCGCGGTCGCCAGCACCACCCCGTCCTCCGGGTCCGTGAACGCCGTCACCGCGTGCACCGGCCCCTCATGCCCCGACAGCCGCCCCAGCTCCCAGTGTCCGCGCGGGTCCCACAGCCGTACGGTCCCGTCCTGGCCCGCGGTCGCCAGCACCACCCCGTCCTCCGGGTCCGTGAACGCCGTCACCGCGTGCACCGGC
>NZ_JBEXKG010000189.1:0-924 GCF_040609555.1 Streptomyces sp. NPDC004658 | reverse complement strand
CCCCTCATGCCCCGACAGCCGCCCCAGCTCCCGGTGCCCGCGCGGGTCCCACAGCCGGACGGTCCCGTCCTGGCCCGCGACCGCCAGCACCACCCCGCCCTCCGGGTCCGTGAACGCCGTCACCGCGCGGGCGCCCTGGTCGTGGGCCCGCCACTCGGTCTCACGCCGGCCGTGATCGGCCCGCCACACCAGCGCCCAGCCCTTCGCGTCGACCGTGACGAGCCGCTCGGCGCCACTGCCGGGCTGCTCGAACACCGCCATGCCCTGCACCGGACCGTGGTGGCCGGTCCGGCAGCGGCCCTCCCGGCCCTCGGCGGGGTCGAACAGCCAGAGGCGTCCCTGGAAGTCGCCGATCGCCAGCTTCCCCGCGAAGGGTGCCATGGCCCGTACGGCGTCCCCCAGCAAGGAGTACGCCGGGTCGGCGGGCCGTCCGGTCAGCACGTCCCAGAGCCGCAGTGTGCGATCGTCACCGGCCGCGGCGATCAGGTCCGTTCCGTCCGGCCGGCGCAGCGGGGCGAGTGCGCACTGGGCTCCCTCGCGCGGACCGCCGCGCAGTGCGGGTGCCGTCTCCAGGCCGGTGCGCAGGTCCCATGCCCGCACCACCCCGGCGTCCCCGGCGCCGACGAGCAGCTTCCGTCCGTCCGCGCGCCGGACGAGCACCCGCAGCGACCGCATCGGCGCGTTCAGTCCGGCGAGGGTCAGATGCGGGGCGTGCGGCGGCAGCGCTGCCCACCGTACGGTCCAGGCTGCGGCGGGACCGTCGTACGGCGTCGTGGCGGGCACGGCCGGGTCGGCGCCCCCGGTCCGCCGGCTGCCCAGTTCACGCAGTCCTCTCCGGTCGGCCGGGGAGGCGGCGACGGCCAGGTGCGCCAGGGCCAGGGCCCCGGTGACCGCCGAGGGCAGGGCGGCGAGCCCGGCGCCCGA
>NZ_JBEXKG010000188.1:0-12778 GCF_040609555.1 Streptomyces sp. NPDC004658 | reverse complement strand
GGCGGCGGCCCTGGCCGCGTTCGCGGTGGGCGCGGCCCTGTACGCGGCGCGCGGTGCCCGACCGGAGGGGGCCGGCGGCTAGGCACGGACCAGCCGGCGCACCTCCCCCCTTCCTGCGGGCGTGCGAACGAACCGGCCCGGATCTAGGGCCTCTCGTTCGGATCATGCCGGGCTCGCGGGCCCTGGCACCGCTCCCTGATCCGGCCTGATCCAAACGAAAGACCCTAGGCGGAGATGCCGTCGATCCGGGCCAGGGCGTCGTCCGCGCCGTAGGGCTGCAGGTACGGCAACCAGCGCGGGTCGCGATGCCCCGTGCCGATGATCCGCCAGGCGAGCCCCGTCGGCGGAGCCGGTTTGTGCCGCAGCCGCCAGCCCAGTTCCACGAGGTGGCGGTCGGCCTTGACGTGGTTGCAGCGGCGGCAGGACGCCACCACGTTGTCCCAGACGTGCTTGCCCCCGCGGCTGCGCGGGATGACGTGGTCGACGCTGGTTGCGACGCCACCGCAGTACATGCACCGGCCCCCGTCGCGCGCGAACAGCGCACGGCGGGTCAGAGGAACAGGCCCCCGATAGGGGACCCGGACGAATCGCTTGAGCCGGACCACGCTGGGTGCGGGGAGGGTGACGGTTGCGCTGTGCATATAGGCGCCGGATTCCTCCAGGGAGACGGCCTTGTTCTCCAGGACGAGGACGAGCGCGCGGCGGAGCGGTACGACGCCGAGCGGCTCGTACGACGCGTTGAGGACCAGGACATGCGGCACGGGTGCCTCCTTGGGCGTCGGCGGCGCGTGGCTCGCGCCGGGACGATCTGCAGTCAGTCTCCCCTCATGCCTGGTGGACGCGCCACCATGTCCCGGTAACGGGCTGGGAGTGTTTTCGACCACATCCTGATTCATCCCCCGGATCATGGCCTGTTCAAGCCCGCGTGAGCCCTGTCTCTCCTGCACGCCTCCTGTGCGGATCGGCACGAGGCACGCACAATGCACCGTTAGTGTGGTGGTCCCGTCCGTCCGGTGACCTTTTCGTGACCTTGACCGCCCACCGGTGCGGACCGCGCAGCACCTGGGAGGTACCTGCCGTGTCGTCCCTGCCCGCCGCCGTCCTGGCCGCCGGCGCATCGCCGTCTCCCTCGCCGTCGCCGTCGGGATCGACGGCCCCGGCCGTGCCGACCCTCCAGGACGCCCAGGAGAGCGCGACGAACGCGGCGAGCTGGGTCGAGCAGAACTGGTCGACATGGCTCGCGATGGGGCTGCAGATCCTGTTGATCGTGGTCGTGGCGGTGGCGCTGCGGGCGGTGGTGCGGCGGGCGATCACCAAGCTGATCGAGCGGATGAACCGCACCGCGCAGACCGTGGACGGCAGTGCGCTGGGCGGGCTGCTGGTCAACGCCGAGCGGCGGCGGCAGCGGGCGGCGGCGATCGGTTCGGTGCTGCGGTCGGTGGCGAGCTTCCTGATCCTCGGCACGGCCGCGCTGATGGTGCTGGGCACCTTCAAGATCAACCTGGCGCCGCTGCTGGCGTCGGCCGGTGTCGCGGGTGTCGCGATCGGTTTCGGCGCGCGCAACCTGGTCACGGACTTCCTGTCCGGCGTGTTCATGATCCTGGAGGACCAGTACGGCGTCGGGGACGTGATCGACGCGGGCGTGGCGACCGGCGAGGTGATCGAGGTCGGACTGCGCGTGACCAAGCTGCGCGGTGACAACGGCGAGATCTGGTACGTCCGCAACGGCGAGGTCAAGCGGATCGGCAACCTCTCACAGGGCTGGGCGACGGCCGGGGTCGACGTGACCGTGCGGGCGAGCGAGGACCTGGACCGGGTGAAGGCCACGCTGGACGAGGTCGCCGAGAAGATGGGCAAGGAAGAGCCCTGGAACGAGCTGCTGTGGAGCCCGATCGAGGTGCTCGGCCTGGACTCCGTGCTGATCGACTCCATGGTGGTCCGGGTCTCGGCCAGGACGATGCCGGGCAAGTCGGTGACGGTGGAGCGGGAGCTGCGCTGGCGGATCAAGCGGGCGTTCGACGCGGCGAGCATCCGCATCGTGGGCGGTGCGACGGCCGTCGAGGACCAGGAGGACAGCCCCGACCCGACGGCCACGGTCGCGGCCCCGGCGGTGTACTCCGACGCGGACTCCCCGCAGTCGGCGGCGGCCACCCCGATAGTCCCGCAGCGGTCGGCGCCCCCGGGGAAGTAGCGGAACGGTTCGGCACACACGTTCGAGTGAACGGACGGGGCACTCCGGCGCGGGGAGCGCAGGGGTGCCCCATCGTTCTGCCGGGGCGCCCGCCCGGCGCCCTACCCCCCCTGGACACCGCCCCCTTCAAAGGGCTGCGCGAGGGGCACCGCCCGCGGGGGACGCGGCTGCTGTGCCGTACACGCCACCGCTCCCAGCAGCAGCACCGCCAGCCCCGTCGCCACTCGGCCGCTGCTCACCCGGTCTGCCCCAGTCTCGCCAGCTGACACAGCGCCACGAACGCGCTCGCCACCCGCTGTCCCGGCATGCCCATCAGTCCCTGGTCCGCGCGTAGCAGCAGCCGGGCCTCACCCGCCGGGCCGTCCACCGTCAGGGAGCCGGTGACCGCGTGCCGGCCGCGGAACGGGCGCCACTGGAACTCCCACGCCCCCGCCTCGTCCGTCACGTCGTACGCCCGCTCGGATCCGGTGATCCCCGCCCGCAGCCGCTCCGCCTGCCCGGCCGGGAACGCCCGTTCCTGCGTGGCGCGGAGGGCGTCCACGGTGACCGGGATGCCGGTGCCGCGCGCCCGGCGGACCAGGGCGGCGCACACGTAGAGGGCGGCGAGCAGGCTGAGGGCGGCCCACACGAGCAGGGTGACGGCGAGGTCTTCGGCGAGCGACCGGGACAGGTCCTCGTCCACGACGTCGCTCAGGGACAGCGTCGCCAGCAAGGGCAGGAAGCCCGACATCGTGGCCAGCCACAGCCTCCAGAGCAGCCTCCGGTCGACCATCCCCACCGCGCCCCATCCCCC
The DNA here is from genome assembly GCF_040609555.1 of Streptomyces sp. NPDC004658. Classification (NCBI taxonomy): domain Bacteria; kingdom Bacillati; phylum Actinomycetota; class Actinomycetes; order Kitasatosporales; family Streptomycetaceae; genus Streptomyces; species Streptomyces sp. NPDC004658. The sequence goes on along the minus strand of NZ_JBEXKG010000188.1, from coordinate 9,794 downwards.
CCATGTCCGTTCGTCGCCCGAATGTAGGCGCCGTGACCAGCGAAAACCACATCCATGACGCACTCGTGACGCACGCTTGACCCGCACCCGAACACAGATCGTCTTCACAGGAACCCCGCGTTCCGTCCGCATCCCGTGATCGTCTAGGGTCGCCTCCACAGCGGGCCCTTGTTCTGGAGCGCGACGTCGCCCGGGGGCCCGGCTCGAATGTGGGGAAACATGCGCAAGCTCGCCATCGGCGCCGCCCTGTCCGGTGCCCTGGCCCTGGCCGGACTGGCCGCGCCCGCCGCGTCGGCGGCCGGTACGCCGGACCTGACGTTCGCCGGTGTGACCGTGAACAAGGGCAAGCCGATCGTGGTCGGCGCCGCCAAGGCGGTGAACGTGCCGGTGTCGTACACCCTGACCCGGCCGAAGGACCTGGTCATCGACCAGGAGAAGACGGTGCAGGCCGTGCTGCTGTACCGGGGCACGCTGAAGTCGCCCGACAACGAGCTGGGCCCGCGGAAGGCACCCGTCTGCACGACCACCGCGACGACGGACACCACCGTCACCGAGAGCTGCACCGAGACGGTCGTCGCCGTGCCGGACCGCGACCTGTACGAGGCCGCCGACGCCGGCACCTGGAAGGCCGCCGGTGTCTACGCGCACAGCGACGGCAGCGCCTCGGACGACTACCTGCACAGCGAGAACGACCTCACCATGTGGGGCAACCTCGCCACGACGCAGGTCAAGCGCGCCGCCCGGCTGACCGTGGACGCCGCCCCGGAGCCCGTCGTCAAGGGCAGGACGCTGACCGTCAAGGGCAAGCTGACCCGCGCCACCTGGGCGACCGGCACGTACACCGGGTACAAGGGCCAGAAGGTCGTCCTGCAGTTCAAGGCGGACGGCGGCGCGTACGCGAACGTCAAGACGATCACGTCCGGCACCGGAGGCGCCCTGTCCACCACGGTGAAGGCGGCCAAGAGCGGCACCTACCGCTTCGTCTTCGCCGGAACGTCCACCACGGGCGCGAAGACGTCCGCCGGTGACCACGTGACCGTGAAGTAGCTCCGGGCACGTCCCGTACCGCGACGCCCCCGAGGTAACGACTCTGTTGCCTCGGGGGCGTTGTCTATTGACGCCCCCTTCGTCCTCGGCTTACGTTCCTCCCACCCCAATAGGAAAGTTTCCTAACAGTGATCTCCGGTGGTCGTCGATCAAGACTGGACGTCATGCCCAGGTCACTGAAAAGCTGGGCGGCTGGAAAGGCAGGTGTCGACCCCCATGGCAGGAACCGCCGGTACGCCGGGCACCCCGCGCGTCCTGCGCGCCATGAACGACCGCGCCGCCCTGGATCTGCTGCTGGAACACGGCCCGCTGTCGCGCACCCGGATCGGCAAGCTGACCGGCCTGTCCAAGCCCACCGCCTCCCAACTGCTCGCCCGCCTGGAGGCGGCCGGACTGGTCCGGGCCACCGGCACCAGCGAGGGCCGGCCGGGCCCCAACGCCCAGCTGTACGCGGTCGACCCCGCGGCCGCGTACGCCGCCGGGCTCGACGTCACCCCGCACCGCATCCGGGCCGCGGTCGCCGACATCACCGGCCGCACCGTCGGCGAGTACGAGCTGCCCACCCCCGGCCGGCGCCCGGCGCACCCCGTCGTGCGGCAGGTCACCGACGCCCTCGACGGCGCCGTCAAGGCCGCCGGGCTCGCCCGGTCCGACGTGCACCGGCTGGTCATCGGCACGCCCGGCGCCTTCGATCCCAACACCGGCCGGCTGCGCTACGCCTCCCACCTGCCGGGCTGGCACTCCCCGGCGCTGCTCGACGACCTCGCGGCGGCCCTGCCGATGCCGGTCGAGTACGAGAACGACGTCAACCTCGTCGCCATCGCCGAACAGCGGCTCGGCGCGGCCCGCGGCCACGCGGACTTCGTGCTGCTGTGGAACCAGGAGGGCCTCGGTGCCGCCCTGGTCCTCGGGGGCCGGCTGCACCGCGGCTGGACGGGCGGCGCCGGCGAGGTCGGCTTCCTGCCCGTACCGGGCACCCCGCTCGTACGGCAGGTCACCAAGGCCAACAGCGGCGGCTACCAGGAGCTGGCCGGCTCCCAGGCCCTGCCGAAGCTGGCCCGGGAACTCGGCGTCGAGGACGTGCCGTCGGGACCCTACGCCGAAGCCGCCACCGCGCTCGTCGCCCGCGCAGCCGATCACGCGAGCGGCCCGCACCGTGACCTGCTCCAGACCTACGCCACCCGGCTGGCCACCGGTCTCGCCTCGCTCGTCTCCGTCCTCGATCCCGAACTCGTCGTCCTCAGCGGCTCCGCCCTGACGGCCGGCGGCGAGGTGCTGCGCGCCCTCGTCCAGGCCGAACTGGAGGAGCTGGCCGCGGCCCGGCCGCGGCTGGTCGTGGGCGACGTCCGTGAGCACCCCGTACTGCGCGGCGCGCTGGAGTCCGCGCTCGCCGCCACCCGCGACGAGGTCTTCGACACCTCGCGCTGAGCGCCCCCTCTTTCCCGACCCGTCCCCTGGGAGACCTCGCCATGCCCACAGCCATACCCGGAGTCGCCCGAAAAGCGGCGTTTGCCCTGACTGCCTCCGCCGTGCTCCTCACCGCCGCGTGTACCGGCCAGTCCGACTCCGGTGCCACCGACGACCCCTCGAAGGACACCACGATCAACTTCTGGCACGCCTGGAGCGCGCCGAACGAGGTCAAGGCCGTCAAGTCGCTGGTCGCCGGCTTCGAGCACGCGCACCCCAACATCCACGTGAACGTCGTCGGCAACATGACCGACGACAAGATCAACCAGGCGTTGCGGGCCGGCGGCGAGAAGGCCCCGGACGTGATCTCGTCGTTCACCACCAACAACGTGGGCAAGTTCTGTTCCTCCGGCGCGCTGGTGGACCTCAACCCGTTCTTCGAGAAGTCCGGGATCGACCCGGAGAAGACGTTCCCGAAGCCGATGAACGAGTACACCCAGTTCGACGGCAACCGCTGCACGGTGCCCCTGCTCGGTGACGCGTACGGCCTCTACTACAACAAGACGGCGTTCGAGAAGGCGGGCATCGCGCACCCGCCGAAGACGTGGTCCGAGTTCGAGGCGGACGCGAAGAAACTGACGATCCCTGAGGGCAACGGGTACAAGCAGCTCGGGTTCATGCCGAACTACCACGGCTGGGAGTCCACCACCGAGCACTACCTCGGCCAGTTCTCGCCGACGTACTTCGACAAGAACGGCAAGTCGAACCTCGCCAAGGACCCCGCCTTCGAAAAGGGCTTCACGCTCCAGAAGAGGCTCGTGGACGAACTCGGCGGATTCCAGAAGCTGGAGAAGTTCCGCGCCACGCTGGGCGACGAGTGGGGCCCCAAGCACCCCTTCCACACCGGCCAGGTCGCCATGCAGCTCGACGGCGAGTGGCGGCTCGGGATGGCCGAGGAAGCGAAGCCCGGCTTCGAGATCGGGGTCGCTCCGCTGCCGGTCCCGGACGACCAGGCCGGCCAGTACGGCAAGGGCTACATCACCGGCACCATCGCGGGCATCGCCGCCACCAGCCACAAGCAGAACGCGGCCTGGGAACTGGTGAAGTACATGACCACGGACACGGACGCGGTGGTCGGCTTCGCCAACGACATCCACAACGTGCCCTCCACGCTGGCCGCGCTGAAGTCGCCGAAGCTGACGTACGACCCGCGGTTCAAGACCTTCCTGGAGATCGCCGCCAACCCGCACTCCACCACGACGCCCGCCTCCGTCAACGGCGGTGTCTACCTGGTGACGATCCAGCAGTTCGGCTACGACTACGAGAGCGGCAAGGTCACCGATCTCAAGGCCGGGCTGAGGAAGACGGCCGCGCAGATCGACACGGACATCGCGCAGGCCCAGTGATGAGCGCCGTGACCCTCGCGTCGAAACGCCGGCGCTCGGCCCTGCGCACGCTGGCCTTCATGTCCCCGTGGCTCATCGGCTTCGCGGTCTTCTTCGCGTACCCGCTGATCTCCACGGTCTACTTCTCCTTCATGCACTACGACGGCTTCCGGCCGCCGACGTGGAGTGGCGGGAAGAACTGGTCGTACGTCTTCCAGCACTACCCGCTGTTCTGGCCCGCCCTGCGCAACACGCTGTGGCTGGTCGTGATCATGGTGAGCCTGCGGGTGGTCTTCGGGCTCGGCGTCGGCCTGCTGATCACGAAGATCAAGACGGGGACGGGCGTCTTCCGCACCCTGTTCTACCTGCCGTACCTCGCCCCGCCGGTCGCGGCGACCATGGCCTTCGCCTTCCTGCTCAACCCCGGCACCGGCCCGGTGAACTCGATCCTGGAGAAGGCCGGGCTGCCGGCGCCGGGCTGGTTCAACGACCCCGCCTGGTCCAAGCCGGCGCTGACGCTGCTGGCGCTGTGGGGCGTCGGCGACCTGATGGTCATCTTCATGGCCGCGCTGCTCGACGTACCGACGGAGCAGTACGAGGCGGCCGAGCTGGACGGGACCTCGGCCTGGCAGCGCTTCCGGTACGTGACCCTGCCGAACATCTCCCCGATCGTGATGTTCGCCGTCGTCACCGGGGTGATCCAGACCATGCAGTACTACACCCAGCCGCTGGTCGCCGGGAAGGTCGCCTCCGGCGTGATCCAGGGCGCCGGCACCCAGTTCGAGCCCGGCTACCCCGACAAGTCCACGCTCACCCTCCCCCAGCTCGTCTACAACCTCGGCTTCCAGCGCTTCGACTACGGCTCGGCGTGCGTGGTGGCGCTCGTGCTGTTCGCCCTGTCGATGGCGTTCACCGCGCTGCTGATGCGGCGCCGGGGCGGCCTGATCCAGGCAGGTGACTGACCATGACCCAAGTACTGGACCCGCCGGTGAAGCCGGCGCCGCTCGTCACCGGAGCCGAGCGCACGGCCCGCCGCCGGGCGGCGCTGGAGTGGATCGCGGTCCACTCGCTCGGCGTGGCCGCCGCGCTGTTCTTCACGCTGCCGTTCGTGTTCGTGCTCCTCACCTCGCTGATGAGCGACAGCCAGGCCCTCAGCCGGGACCTGATCCCGCACACCTGGGAGTGGGGCAACTACCGGAAGGTCTTCGACACGCCCGGCTTCCTCACCTGGTGGAGGAACACGCTGGTCTATGCCGGCCTCGGCACCGTGCTGACCGTGGTCTCGTCGATCCCGGTGGCGTACGCGCTCGCCAAGTTCCGCTTCCGGGGCCGCAACCTGTCGCTCATGCTGGTGATCTCGATGATGATGCTGCCCCCGCAGGTGGTCGTCATCCCGATGTACCTCTTCTGGGCGAAACAGCTGGACCTGTCGGGCACGCTGTGGCCGCTGATCGTCCCGATGGCGTTCGGGGACGCGTTCTCCATCTTCCTGCTGCGCCAGTTCCTGATGACGATCCCGAACGAGTACCTGGACGCGGCGAAGGTGGACGGCTGCGGCGACCTGCGCACCCTGCTGCGGGTGGTCCTGCCCATGGCGAAGCCGGGCATCGCCGCCGTCGCCCTCTTCCAGTTCTTCTACGCCTGGAACGACTACTTCGGCCCGCAGATCTACGCGTCCGAGAACCCCGGCGCCTGGACGCTGTCCTACGGCCTGGAGTCCTTCAAGGGCGCCCACCACACCGACTGGAACCTCACCATGGCCGCCACCGTGCTGGTCATGGCCCCCGTGATCCTCGTGTTCTTCTTCGCCCAGAAGGCGTTCGTCGAGGGCGTCACCCTCACCGGAGTAAAGGGTTGAACTGGTTATGAAACTCACCGTGGTCGGCGGCGGCTCGACCTACACACCGGAACTCGTCGACGGCTTCGCGCGCCTGAGGGACACCCTGCCCATCGAGGAACTGGTCCTCGTCGACCCCGCCGGGGACCGCCTGGAACTGGTCGGCGGCCTGGCCCGGCGGATCTTCGCCAAGCAGGGCCACGGCGGCCGGATCGTCACGACGTCCGACCTGGACGCGGGAGTCGACGGCGCCGACGCCGTCCTGCTCCAGCTGCGCGTCGGCGGCCAGGCCGCCCGGCAGCAGGACGAGACCTGGCCGCTGGAGTGCGGCTGCATCGGCCAGGAGACCACCGGCGCGGGCGGCCTGGCCAAGGCCCTGCGCACCGTCCCGGTGGTCCTGGACATCGCCGAACGGGTCCGCCGCAGCAACCCGCGCGCGTGGATCATCGACTTCACCAACCCGGTCGGCATCGTCACCCGCGCCCTGCTCCAGGCCGGGCACCGGGCGGTCGGCCTGTGCAACGTGGCGATCGGCTTCCAGCGCAAGTTCGCGGCCCTGCTGGGCACGGCCCCGGCGGATGTGCACCTGGCCCATGTGGGTCTGAACCACCTCACCTGGGAAACCGGTGTGCGTCTGGGCGGACCGGAGGGTGAGAACGTCCTGCCGAAGCTCCTGGCCGAGCACGGCGAGGCCATCGCCGACGACGTCCGCCTCCCCCGCCCGCTGCTGGACCGCCTCGGCGTCGTCCCCTCCTACTACCTGCGCTACTACTACGCTCACGACGAGGTCGTCCGGGAACTGCGCTCGAAGCCGTCGCGGGCGGCCGAGGTGGCGGCGATGGAGCGCGAACTCCTGGCGATGTACGGCGACCCGGCCCTGGACGAGAAGCCGGCCCTTCTGGCCAAGCGCGGGGGAGCCTTCTACTCGGAGGCGGCCGTGGACCTGGCGGCGGCCCTGCTGGGCGCCGGAGGCAGCCCCTACCAGGTGGTGAACGCGCTCAACCGGGGCACACTGCCCTTCCTCCCGGACGACGCGGTGATCGAGGTGCAGGCGGCGGTCGGCCCGGCGGGCCCGGTCCCGCTCCCGGTCCCCGACCTGGACCCGCTCTTCTCCGGGCTGATCGCGAACGTGACGGCGTACGAGGACCTGGCCCTGGAGGCGGCCCTGCGCGGCGGCCGGGACCGCGTCTTCCGCGCGCTGCTGGCGCACCCCCTGATCGGCCAGTACGCGTACGCCGACGCCCTCACCGACCAGCTGATCGCACACAACCGGGAGCACCTCGCGTGGGCCTGACCGCACCCGACCCGCGCACGGTCCTCGCCATCGACGCGGGCAACAGCAAGACCGACGTGGCCGTGGTCACCGCCGCCGGCGAGGTGCTGGCCACGGCCCGCGGCGGCGGCTTCCGGCCGCCCGCGGTCGGCGTGGCCGCGGCGCTGGAGGCGCTGGCGGAACCGGTGGCCCGGGCGTTCGCGGACGCCGGGGTCGCCTCCGTGAGCCATGTCGCGGCCTGTCTGGCCAACGCCGACCTCCCGGTGGAGGAGGAGCAGTTGGCGGCCGCGCTGCGCGCACGCGGGTGGGGCGCGTCGGTGGAGGTCCGCAACGACACCTTCGCGATCCTGCGCGCGGGCGTCGCCGAGCCCCGCGGGGTGGCGGTGGTGTGCGGGGCCGGCATCAACTGCGTGGGCATGCGCCCCGACGGCCGTACCGCCCGCTTCCCGGCCATCGGCCGTATCTCCGGCGACTGGGGCGGCGGCTGGGGCCTGGCGGAGGAGGCCCTGTGGCACGCGGCCCGCGCGGAGGACGGGCGCGGCGGGCCGACCTCGCTGGCCCGCACCCTGCCCGCGCACTTCGGCCTGCCGACCATGTACGCCCTCATCGAGGCGCTGCACCTGGAGCACGTGGACCACGACCGCCGGCACGAGCTGACCCCGGTCCTGTTCGCCACGGCGGCGGACGGCGACCCGGTGGCCCGCGCGATCGTCACCCGGCTCGCGGAGGAGGTGACGGTGATGGCCACGGTCGCCCTGACCCGCCTGGACCTGCTCGACGAGGAGACCCCGGTCCTCCTCGGCGGCAGCGTCCTCACCGCCGGCCACCCCCAGCTGAACGACACCGTCCGCACCCTGCTCGCGGCCCGCGCCCCCAAGGCCGACGTCCGCGTGGTGACGGCGAGCCCGGTCCTCGGAGCGGCGCTCCTGGGACTGGACCGGCTGGGGGCGGACGCGGAGGCGCAGGAGCGGGTGCGGGGCCACTGGGAGGCGGGCCGATCCTGAGTCGTCCCGCGGGCGGAGCGGGGCAACAATGTGACCAGAGGCGGGGACCCGACCTCGGGAGGCGTCATGAGCACATCAGCCGAGCCAAGAGTGTCCGGTCTCGAGGTCCGGTCGATCGACTACGTGCCGCTGGACGAGCGGCACGGCAAGCTCTGGCATCTGGGGCCGCTGTGGTTCATGTCCAACGCGCAGATCGCCACCCTGGCGGTCGGGCTGGTCAGCATCACCCAGGGCGGAAACCTCATCTGGTCCCTGCTGGCCATCGTCTCGGGCACCGTGATCGGCACCTTCTTCATGGCCTTCCACTCCGCCCAGGGCCCCCAGCTGGGGCTGCCGCAGATGATCCAGTCACGGCCCCAGTTCGGCTACGTCGGCGCGCTGCTGGTGTGGCTGTTCGCCTATGTGCAGTACGCCGGGTTCAACGTCTTCAACAGCATCCTCGCCGCCGGCGCCCTGCACACCACGCTGCACGGCGGCGTCAAGTGGTGGGTCGTCGTGGTGACGGTCGTCGCGCTCGTGGTCGCGCTGGTGGGCTACGACGTCATCCACAAGGCCGAGCGGGTCCTGACGTACACCTTCCTGGTGATCTTCGGGATCTTCACCGTGGGCGTCCTGGTCACCCTGCACTACCCGGCGGGCTCCTTCGACCTCGGCGGCTTCCGGTGGACGCCGTTCCTCGCGCAGTTCGGCGTGGTCGCGGGCTACCAGATCAGCTGGGCCATCTACGTCTCCGACTACTCCCGTTACCTCCCCCCGGACGTGACCGTCCGCAAGACCTTCTACTGGACCTACTTCGGCTCCGCGCTGGGCGGCATCTGGCTGATGGTGCTCGGGGCGCTGCTGGCGGCCTGGGCGGGCCCGAAGACCTTCCAGACGATCCCGGCGATCGACTCCGCGGGGGACAAGGTGTTCACCGGGTTCGGCGCCGTCGTGCTGCTGTTCTCGGCCCTCGGCCTGGTCTCGGTGACCGCGCTGAACATGTACGGCGGATCCCTCACCCTCATCAGCGCCATCGACTCGTTCAAACGGGTCCGGCCGACGCTCGCCGTACGGCTGGTCACCCTCGGCCTCACCGCCGCGCTCTCCCTGGCCGGCGCGCTGGCCGCGACGTCGAACTTCCTGGCGAACTTCGAGAACTTCCTGCTCCTGGTGCTGTACCTGTTCATCCCGTGGACCGCGGTGAACCTCATGGACTACTACGTGGTGCGCCGCGGCCACTACGCCATCGCCGAGATCTTCAACCCGCACGGCATCTACGGCCGCTGGGGCTGGCACGGCATCATCGCCTACCTCGTCGGCTTCGCCGCCATGGTCCCGTTCTTCTCCGTCGGCACCCTGTACGTCGGCCCCGCCGCGAAGGCGCTGGGCGGCGCCGACATCTCCCTCTTCGTCGGCCTCCCCGTCTCCGCCCTCCTGTACTGGTGGCTGACCCGGTCGATCGACGTGGAGGCGGAGACGCGCCTGGCGACAGCGGAGGCGGCTGCCCTGGAACAGGCCGCCCACGAGCACCGCGAGCCGTGAGCCCGACCCCGGCCGGCCCGCCGCCGGGGAACCGATCGCCCGTCACCAGCGTGTTCCAGCACGGGGGGTGGTGCGTCCGCCGGTACGCGCCCCCGGGGCACGCTGCGATCCGATCAAGATCCAGTGAAGGCCGGTGCGCAATGTCAGTGCGGGCGGTGATACTGGGCGGCGTACGGATGACCATGGGGGAGGTCGAGTGACACACCCGCCGAAGAGCAGCGCGGCGCCACCGCCGGCCGGGTCCGCCCTCGTGGCCGGCGCCCCCGGCACCGCCGGCAAAGATCATCAAGGACCTGGGCATCTGACCCCGCCCGCTGTAC
>NZ_JBEXKG010000187.1:0-12850 GCF_040609555.1 Streptomyces sp. NPDC004658 | reverse complement strand
AACGTGTTGCTCTTGCTGCGCATCACTTCCCCGTTCGTCGTTCTCCGTTGAACGCTGTTGAACGTCAGAACTCTGTCCCGTGCGGTCCGGTGTACTGCGCCGGCCGGGGTTGAGGGGTCCGGCCGGGCTCTCCCGGGGGGACGGCGCGCAGCCGCTGTGGTGAGGCGGGGCCGAGCCGTCGCAGGAGCCGGTTCGACGCGCACCCGCCGCCACACCGGCTCGGACGATCCCGGGCCGGCGGTGTTCGCCGGCAGTCGCCGCTCCACGCCGGCGAGCTCCGCCGTGGCACCAGGTCGGGCGGTCCGGTCGACGGCGAGCCACCCGTACCGCCGCCAGGGGCCACGGCCTCCACGCCCTCTCCTGACCCTCCCACGCGCCCGCCCTCACTTGGCCCTGTCGGACTGCGGGTCGCCCCGTCCGGCACGAGGCTGAGGTCGCAAGGCAAGTCGAGGCCGGACGGATCGGGTGCGCCGTCCCCGTGGCCGGGTCGAGGAGGAAGCATGGCCGAGCAGCGTCCGGAGACCGGGCCGATCGTGGTCGGGGTGGACGGTTCGGACTCGTCCAAGCAGGCACTGCGCTGGGCCGTGCGCCAGGCGGAGCTGACGGGGAGCGTGGTGGAGGCGGTGACCGCCTGGACGTTCCCGCAGTTCCACGGGGCGCTCGGCTGGCTGCCCCCGTCGAGCAGCGACGAGGCGGCCCTGGAGGAGCGGGCCCGCAGGGAGCTCACGGAGGCGGTGGAGGAGTCCGTGGGACGGCGGCCACCGGTCCAGGTGCGGGCCGAAGCGCGCTACGGCACCGCCGCAGGCGTCCTGCTCGACGCGTCCCGTGACGCGTCGCTCCTCGTGGTCGGCAGTCGCGGTCTCGGCGGTTTCTCCGGACTGCTGCTCGGCTCGGTGGCCCAGCACTGCACCCAGCACGCCTCCTGCCCGGTCGTCGTCTTCCGCGACGGGGGCCGCTGAGCCCGACGGCGACGCCGTGGAGCCGCCTCCGCGGACGGGGCGCGGTGGGCCACCCACGCGGTCCGCCGCCGGTCGGTGAGGCCTCGCGCCCCCGGGCCGCCGGGTTCACCGGAATGCCTCACTGCCCGCGCCTTCGGATGGCGACCCGGCACGATCCACGGAACGGTGGCAGCAAGAGCGCCGCGGCCGGCCATGGCCCACCGGTGGGCCCGGCCCGCACCGGGCCCCGGTCCGATCGCGGCGGGCACTCCGGCGAAGGGACGCAGCGGTGAAGGCATTCGTGATGCACGAGATCGGCCGGGTGGGGTTCATGGAGAAGCCCGTGCCGGACCTGGGGCCGGGTGACGCCCTGATCCGGACGACCCGGGCCCTGATCTGCACGTCCGACTCCCACACCGTCCACGGCGGCATCGGCCCCCGGGAGAACCTGACGCTCGGGCACGAAGCCGTCGGCGTCGTGGACTCCGTGGGCAGCGAGGTGAAGGACTTCCGGCCCGGCGACCGGGTGCTCGTCGGCGCCATCACCCCCGACTGGGGCGACCCGGCCTCCCAGAACGGCCACCCCTCCCAGTCCGGCGGCCCGCTCGGCGGTTTCAAGTTCGCCAACTCCAAGGACGGCGTCTTCGCCGAGCTGTTCCACGTCAACGACGCCGACGCCAATCTCGCCAAGATCCCCGACGGCATCTCCGACGAGGCGGCGGTCTACTGCGCCGACATGCTCTCCACCGGCTTCATGGGCGCCGAGCACGGGAACATCCCGATGGGCGGCACCGTGGCCGTCCTCGCGCAGGGACCCGTCGGCCTGATGGCGACCGCGGGGGCCAGACTGCGCGGCGCCGGTCTCGTCATCGGCGTGGAGGCGGTTCCCAGCCGGCAGAAGCTCGCCCGGACGTACGGCGCGGACGAGATCGTGGACTTCACCCGGGAGGACGTCGTCGAGCGGATCCTCGAGCTGACCGGCGGACACGGAGTCGACACCGCGATCGAGGCGCTCGGCGCCGACGTGACCTTCCAGACCGCGGTCAAGGTCACCAAGCCCGGAGGCACGATCTCCAACACCGGTTACTTCGGCGAGGGCGAGTTCGTCAGCATCCCGCGCGTGGAGTGGGGCGTCGGCATGGCCGACAAGACGATCGCCTCGGGCCTGTGCCCCGGCGGGAGACTGCGCATGGAGCGGCTGCTGCGGGTGGTGGAGAACGGGCGGGTCGACCCGTCGCACCTGACGACCCACGAGTTCTCTTTCGACGACATGGAACGCGCCTTCGAGGTCGCGGACAAGAAGCTCGAAGACGTCGTGAAGGTGATGATCTCGTTCTAGCCGACGCCCTCCCCCCGGGGTGTGCTCCGCCGCAGCCCCGTTGCCATCGGCTCTGCGAAAGCGAGACGGCATGCGCGATCCTGAACCCCCGTTCCGGCAGGTCCGCCGACGCCAGGGGTACCTGCCGCTGGAGGACCTCGGCCTCATCGGGGACGGCGCGACCAGCGCGCTGGTCGGCCTGGACGGTTCCCTGACCTGGATGTGCCTGCCCCGGTTCGACTCCGAGCCCGTGTTCTGCGGCCTGCTCGACCACGCGCGCGGCGGGCACTTCACCGTCGCGCCGGAGGACCTCGTCGAGGCCCGGCAGCACTACGAACCCGACACCGGTGTGCTGATCACCGACCTGCGCGGCCCCGACGGCCTGGTGCGGGTCACCGACGCGCTGGCCCTGCGCTCCGGCGCCGACCTCACCGACGACACACCGTCCGACCGCTGCGAACTGGTGCGGTCCGCGCGGGTGCTGGCCGGGGAGGTCCGGCTGCGGGTGGAGCTGGAGCCCCGGGGCGGCGCGCAGGCGCGCAGCCTGTTCAGCGGGCTGGAGGTGCGCCCCGCCCGGCGGCCGGACCTGCGGCTCCACCTGCGGTCCAACCGTCCGCTGGGCGGGCTGCACAGCACGCACGACCTGCGCGCGGGCGACCGCCTCGACCTGGTGCTGTCCTGGGGCCGCTTCCACCGCCACCACCGGTTCGACACCGACGCGATGCTGCGGGCCACCACCGGGGCATGGCGCGGCTGGATGAGCCACTTCTCCTACGACGGACCCGAGGACCCCTTGGTCAGGAGGGCCGCGATCACGCTGAAGCTGTGCGACGACTGGGCCAACGGGTCACTGGTCGCGGCGCCCACCTCCTCCCTGCCCGCACCGATCGGCGGCATCCGCAACTGGGACTACCGCTACACCTGGATCCGTGACGCGGCCTTCGCCGTGTTCGCCCTGCGCCGCATCGGCTTCCGAGGCGAGGCCGACGCCTTCCTCGGCTGGGTCCTCGACGCCTTCGAGTACAGCGGCCGGCCCCGGATCATGTACGACGTCCGGGGCGGGCCGGTGCCCGACGAGGTCGAGGACGGCGGGTTGGAGGGCTATCAGCGTTCCGCCCCGGTGCGCTGGGGCAACGGCGCGACCGACCAGCGTCAGCACGACGTGTACGGCGAGATCCTCGACTGCGCCCACCAGTGGCTGCGCACCGGAGGCGAGATCCAGCCGGCCCTGTGGGCCAGTTTGTCCGGGCTCGCCGACGCCGCCGAGGAGGCCTGGCGGCAGCCGGACCAGGGGATCTGGGAAGTGCGCAGCGAAGGCCGGGCGTTCACGTACTCGGCCGGGCTGTGCCAGGTGGCGCTGGACCGGGCGGCACGCATCGGCGAAACCCTGGACCTGCCCGGACGCACCAGCCGGTGGCGTGCCGCGGCGGACCGGTTGCGCCGGCTCATCCTGGAGGAGTCCTGGGACGAGAAGGCCCAGACCCTCAGCGCGCATCTGGACGGTGGGGGCGCGCTGGACGCGAGCCTGCTCGCGCTGCCCCTGCGTGAGGTGGTGCCCGCCGACCACCCGCGGATGGTGGCGACCGTCACGGCCGTCGCCGAGCGCCTGTCGGCGGGCGGCGGGCTGCTCTACCGCTACCTGCACGAGGAGTCCCCCGACGGACTGGCCGGCGACGAGGGCGCCTTCGTGCTGTGCAGTTTCTGGCTGGTCGACAACCTGGTCGGCCAGGGCCGCATCGAGGAGGCCGAGGAGCTGTACGCCTCGCTGTGCGCCCGGGCGAGCCCCCTGGGGCTGCTGTCGGAGCAGATCAACCCGTCCACAGGAGAGTTCATGGGCAACTTCCCGCAGGCGTTCAGCCACATCGGGGTCATCGCCAGCGGCGTGAACCTCGCCCGCGCGAAGGCGGGGACGTGGCGATGATCAGGCGACTGGCCGTCTTCGGCGCGACGGGCGACCTCACCGCCCGCTACCTGCTGCCGGCGCTGGCCGCCCTGCAGGCGGCGGGCCACCTCGGTGAGGGCATCGAGGTGACCGGCGCGAGCCGGGAGGACTGGGACACCGACCGGTACCGGGAGTGGGCCGCCGCCCAGCTGGACCGCCACGGCGAGGACAGCCCGGCCGACGCCAGGAAGGCCGTCGTGGCCTCCACCCGTTATCTGCGCGCCGACGTCACCGATCCCGCGGACGTGGCGGCGGTCGTCGCCGGCGACGGGCCGGTCGCCGTCTACCTCGCCCTGCCCCCGGCGCTCTTCCCGCACGTGGTCACCGCCCTGCACCGGGCGGATCTGCCCGAGGGCAGCCGGATCGTGCTGGAGAAGCCGTTCGGCGAGGACCTGGCGAGCGCCCGGGAGCTGAACCACCTGCTCGCCGGCCTGGTGCCGGAGCAGGCGGTGTTCCGGGTCGACCACTTCCTCGCGATGACGACGGTCCAGAACGTGCTCGGCAGCCGCCTGGCCAACCGCGTCCTGGAACCCCTGTGGAACAGCACCCACATCGCGGAGGTGGAGATCGTCTGGGACGAGACCCTCGCCCTGGAGGGCAGGGCCGGCTACTACGACCACGTCGGAGCCCTCAAGGACATGGTGCAGAACCACCTGCTCCAGTTGCTGTGCCTGGTGGCCATGGAACCGCCGATCACGCTCGGCGAGCGGGACCTGCGTGACCGCAAGGTCGACGTCCTGCGCTCCGTACGGCTGCTCACCGAGTACGACGTGGTGCACCGCACCCGACGTGCCCGCTACCTGTCCGGCAGGATCGGCGACCACGACGTCCCCGCCTACGTCGACGAGGACGGCGTCAGCCCCCAGCGCCGGACGGAGACCTACGCCGAGGTCGAACTGGAACTGGACAGCTGGCGCTGGGCCGGCACCACCTTCCGGCTGCGCACAGGGAAGGCCCTCGGAGCGGACCGCAAGGAGGTCGCGGTGCGTTTCCGCCCCGTGCCCCACCTGCCCTTCGGTCCCGGCGACGAAGCCCTGCCCAACGTGCTGCGCTTCCAGCTCGAACCGGAGGGGCTGAGCCTCGACCTGACGGGCATCGGGGCCCACGCGCAGGAACTCACGCCGCTCTCGCTGACCGCGCAGATGGACCCGCCGAGCCTGCCCGCCTACGGCCGGCTCCTGCTGGACGTGCTGACGGGCGATCCCGCCCTGTCCATCCGGGGCGACGAGGCCGAGGAGGCCTGGCGGGTCCTCGAACCCGTCCTGTCCGCCTGGGAGCGGGACCTCGTACCGCTGGAGGAGCACCCGGCCGGCTCGCGGGGGCCGTCGCCGCGCGAGCCGCAGCAGGACGGCCTGCGGCGCAGGGAGGACCTGCTCCACGATCCGGCCCTCCCACCGGAGCCCCACTGACGGCAGCCCCGGGCTCCGGCCGGAGCCCGGGCCGCAGCCCGGCCGCCGACCGCTGCCGTGTCCCCGTGACGAAGGAGCACCGCGATGTCCCCCAGCGTCCCGCGCCGGCTGTCGTGCGTCGTCGTCATGGGCGTCTCCGGCACCGGCAAGACCACGGTGGCCCGACTGCTCGCGCAGCGGCTGGACGTCCCTTTCGCGGAGGCGGACACGTTCCATCCCCCGGCCAACATCGCCAAGATGTCGGCCGGTGTCCCCCTGGACGACGCCGACCGGCGGCCCTGGCTGGAGTCCGTCGGGCGCTGGCTGAGCGAACGCGACGCGGCGGGCACCGGCTGCGTGGCCGCCTGCTCCGCGCTGAAGCGCCGCTACCGGGACACCCTGCGCGCGGCCTGCCCGAGCGTGTTCTTCCTCCACCTGACGGCCGCGCGCGAGGTGCTGGCGGAGCGGATCGGCCGGCGCACCGGCCATTTCATGCCGACGCTGCTGCTCGACTCGCAGCTCACCACGCTGGAACCGCTCGGGCCGGACGAGCGGGGCGCCGTGGTGGACACGACGCCGTCTCCGGAGGAGATCGCCGACGCGGCCCTGGAACTCCTGCCCCGGCAGTGATCCTTCGCCGGGCACGGGGTGATCACCGGCAGGCCGGTCAGCCGTCCCGGCCCGTGAACATGTCCACCAGCCCCTGCGGCGCGTCCGCGCGGAAGAGCAGGGACTGGCCGCGGGCGGAGTCCGTCGCGCAGGCCTCGGCGCGGGGGAACATCCGGGCCTCGTAGGCGGCCAGCGCGGCCTCCGTGTCCCCGGGGTGCGCGGCCAGGGCGAGGCCCAGTTCGGCACCGTCGACCAGCGCCAGGTTGGCGCCCTCGCCCGCGAACGGCGACATCAGGTGGGCCGCGTCGCCGAGCAGGGTCACCCCGGGCACCCGTGCCCAGCGGTGCCCGGCCGGCAGGGCGTGGATGCGGCGCGGTACCAGCGTGCCGTCCGCGTCCGCGACCAGTGCCCGCAGGCTCTCGTCCCAGCCGTCGAACTCCTTGAGCACGGCCGCCTTCGCCGCCTCGGTGTCGGCGAAGTCGATCCCGTCCAGCCAGTCCTCCGGCGCCACGACGGCGGCGTACACGTGCAGGCTGCCGTCGGGCTCCCGGTGGGCGAGGAAGCCGCGGCCGGGACCGAGGGCGAAGAGCATGCCGCCGCCGACCACCTCGGCGCTCACCGGGTGCCGCACGTCCGCCTCCCACAGGTCGGCCTCCACGAACGACACCCCGGTGTACGCGGGTCGGGCCGCGGAGACCAGCGGGCGCACCCGCGACCAGGCGCCGTCCGCGCCGACCAGCAGGTCGGTGGTGAACTCGGTGCCGTCCGCGAGCGTCACCCGGTGCCGGGCACCCTCCAGCGGACGGGCGCCGGTGACCTTGGCGCCCCAGCGGACCGTGCCGGCGGGCAGGGAGCCGAGCAGCAGGTCGCGCAGGTCGCCCCGGTCCATCTCGGGCCGGCCGCCGGTGCCGTCGTCGGGTTCCGCCAGCCGGACCGTGCCGTCCTGGCCGAGGACCCGCACGGCCTGGCCGCCGGGGTGCACCCGGGCCAGGAACTCCCCGTGCAGGCCGGCGGCCCGCAGCGCCTCCTGGCCGGTGTCGTCGTGGATGTCGAGCATGCCGCCCTGGACCCGGGCGTCCGCCGACGCGTCGAGGTCGAACAGCGCGGCCTCGATGCCGTGCACGTGCAGCACGCGGGCGAGCGTGAGCCCGCCGAGCCCTGCGCCGACGACGGCGACGGGGTGGTGGGGGAGGGGAGCGGTGCTCATGGGGCCTCCTGGCCTTCGGTCGGTACCTCGGTCGGCACGGCGGTCCGCTCGATGCCGTTGATCAGCGTCTGGAAGGCCCACGACAGGCGGGCGCCGGGCGTGCCGGACAGCAGCGCGTCGGCGCCGGCGGCGATGTGCGGATGGGTGGCGGCGGGTGCCTCGCGCAGGGCCCGGGCCGCCGCCTGCCAGTCGGCCTGGGGCTCCTCGCCGGCGTGCTCGGCGGCGGTCGCCGTGGCGTGCTGGAGCAGCAGGTCGACGCCCCAGGCCGCCTGGGCGAGGGGCACCCCGCCCGCCTGGAGGAGTTCCAGCAGGGTCTCGACCAGGCGCAGGTAGTGCGGGCCGCTCGGCCGGGCGGTCAGCGCCGAACGAGCCAGCGTCGGGTGCTCCAGGAGCATCGCGGTGTAGTCGGTGAGGACCCGCTCCAGCCGCTGCCGCCAGCTGCCCCCGGCCGGTGCCGGGCCGACCGTGCCGAGCAGTTCGTCCAGGACGGCCGCGTGCAGTTCGTCGGTGTTGCGGACGTACACGTAGAGGGAGGCCGGTCCGGTGTCGAGTTCCTGGGCGAGCCGGCGCATCGTCACCTTGCGGAGCCCTTCCGCCCGCAGGAGGGCGACGGCGGCGGCGATGATGCCCTCCCGGGTCAGGGCGGGCTTGGCGGGGCGCTCCCGACGGGAGCGGGGGGCGTCGTTCATGCCCTCACCGTAACGAACATGTTCGTTGCGAACAAGTTCGGCACGAACATGTTCGTCGAACGGTGTGCGGACGCCCTCTTTGTCGAACGATGAACCACCTTGCCCCGCCCGCTCCCGGCCCCCGCCCCTCTGCCAAGATGCGGTCTGTCATGGTGCAGATACCGAACACGCCCACGAGTGCCGATGTGGCCCGCCTGGCCGGCGTCTCGCGCGCGACCGTCTCCTACGTCCTCAACAACACCAGCGCCGTACGGATCAGCGAGGGGACCCGCCGGCGCGTGCGCGACGCCGCCCGCGAACTGGGCTACGTCCCCCACGCCGCCGCCCGCAGCCTGCGCGCCGGACACAGCCGCATGGTCCTCATGCCCGCCCCGGCGATCCCGGTGGGCCCCCTGTACAGCCGGTTCCTGAACGAACTCCAGTGGGCGCTGGGCCGTCTCGACTACACCGTCGTCCAGTACGGCAGCGTCGGACTGGACCCCGACGAGGCCGCTCGCGCCTGGGCGGAGCTGCGGCCGGTGGCCGTCCTGGTGCCCGGAGCCGGTCTCGGCCCGCAGGGCGTCGCCGTCCTCCAGCGGTCCGGCACCCGGGCCGTGGTCACGCTCGGCCCCGTCCGCGTCGAGGGAGCGCACGCCCTGCTGATGGATTACGACGCCGTCGGCCGCTGCGCGGGCGCCCACCTCCACGCCCAGGGCAGGCGCCGGATCGGTGTCGTCCTGCCCGGGGAGCCGGGGCTGGAGGCCTACTCACGGCCGCGGCTCGCCGGCGTGCGCGAGGCGCTGCGGGGCACCGGCGCCACCGTGACGGAACTGCCGCTCGCCTACACCGAGGAGGCCGCCGCCGAACTGGCCGCCCGCTGGCCCGAGTACGGCCTGGACGCGGTGTTCGCCTACAACGACGAGTACGCGATGCTGCTCATGCGCGCCCTTCAGGACGAGGGCCTGCGCATCCCCGGGGACGTCGCCGTGATCGGTGCCGACGACCTGATGCTGGGCCGGCTGCTGCGCCCCCGGCTCAGCACGGTCCACATCGACCTGCCCTCCGGGCAGGACCTCGCCGAACTGGTCGACCGTGCCGTGCGCCACCCCGGCGGCGAGCCCGAGGTGCACAGCGTGCTGGGGGCCTCGGTGATCCGGCGGGAGTCCAGCTGACCCGCCCCCGCACGCGGTGTCACCGCGGCCCCGCACGTGTTACTGCTGCTCCTGCCCCGGCTGCTCCTGGCCCTGCTGGGCGGCGATGTCCTTGCGGACCTCGTCCATGTCGAGCTTGCGGGCCTGCCCGATGAGGTCGGCGAGCATCGGCGCCGGCAGGGCGCCCGGCTGGGCGTAGACGGCGACCTGGTCGCGCACGATCATCAGCGTCGGGATCGACTGGATGCCGAAGGCCGCGGCCAGCTCCGGCTGCGCCTCGGTGTCCACCTTGCCGAACACCAGGTCGGGGTTCTCCTCGGCGGCCTGCTCGTACACGGGCGCGAACGACCGGCAGGGCCCGCACCAGGACGCCCAGAAGTCGATGAGAACGAACTCGTTCTCGCTGACCATCTGGTCGAAGTTCTCCTTGGTCAGCTCCACAGTGCTGCTCATGGCGTGATTCCCTCTTCCTGGTGTGGGGTGTGCCGACGGCGCAAACACGGCCGCCGGGCCGGCTATTCCACCCGTGCACGCCCGTGTTCCGCGCGCGTACCCGTGTGGCCACGGCGCACACCACCCACCAGACTGACTCCATGACGGAAACGGAATCCATCGCATACGACGTCGTGGTGATCGGGGGCGGCCCCGTCGGCGAGAACGTCGCCGACCGCACCCGCGCGGCCGGCCTCACCACGGCGCTCGTGGAGAGCGAACTGCTCGGCGGCGAGTGCTCGTACTGGGCGTGCATGCCCAGCAAGGCCCTGCTCAGGCCGGTCATCGCGCAGGCCGACGCCCGCCGCCTGCCCGGCCTCGCCCAGGCCGTCCAGGGCCCGCTCGACGCCCCGGCCGTCCTCGCCCGCCGGAACTACTTCACCGCCGACTGGAAGGACGACGGCCAGGTCGGCTGGCTGGAGGGCACCGGCGCCGTCCTGTACCGCGGCCAGGGCCGGCTGGCCGGGCCCCGCACGGTCACGGTCACCGGCCCCGACGGCACGGTCACCACCCTCACCGCCCGGCACGCCGTCGCCGTCTCCACCGGCACCCGGGCCCAGCTGCCCGACCTGCCCGGACTCGCCGAGGTCAAGCCCTGGACCAGCCGAGAGGCGACCAGCGCCCAGGAGGTCCCGGGCCGGCTGATCGTCGTCGGCGGCGGTGTCGTCGCCACCGAGATGGCCACCGCCTGGCAGGCCCTCGGTTCCCGGGTCACCATGCTGGTGCGCGGCAAGGGCCTGCTGAACCGCATGGAGCCGTTCGCCGGGGAACTGGTCGCCGAGGCCCTCACCGAGGCGGGCGTCGACCTGCGCACCGGCACCTCCGTGGAGTCCGTCGGCCGCGAGAACGGCACGGTCGTGGCCGTCACCTCCGCCGGTGACCGGATCGAGGGCGACGAGATCCTCTTCGCCACCGGCCGCGTCCCGCACACCGGCGACATCGGCCTGGAGACCGTCGGCCTGGAACCCGGCTCCTGGCTGGACGTCGACGACAGCCTCCGCGTGACCGGCACCGACTGGCTGTACGCGGTCGGCGACGTCAACCACCGCGCGCTCCTCACCCACCAGGGCAAGTACCAGGCCCGCATCGCGGGTGCCGCCATCGCCGCCCGCGCCACCGGGAGCACGGTCGCGGAGGAGCCCTGGGGCGCCCACGCCGCCACCGCCGACCACCACGCCGTACCCCAGGTCGTCTTCACCGACCCGGAGGCCGCCGCGGTCGGGCTCTCCCTCGCCGAGGCGGAACAGGCGGGCCACCGCGTCCGGGCCGTCGACGTCGAGTTCTCCTCCGTCGCGGGCGCCGGTCTGTACGGCGACGGCTACAAGGGCCGCGCCCGGATGGTGGTGGACCTGGAGGAGGAGATCCTGCGCGGGGTCACCTTCGTCGGACCCGGCGTCGGCGAACTCATCCACTCGGCCACCGTCGCGGTCGCGGGACACGTGCCGGTCAGCCGGCTGTGGCACGTCGTCCCGTCGTACCCGACGCTGAGCGAGGTGTGGCTGCGGCTGCTGGAGGCCTACCGGGACAACTGAGCGGCTTCGTCAGGGCAGTTCGAAGCCCAGGGCCCCGGCCGCCGCCTCCGGTGTCGGCTGGGCCCACAGGGCCGCCACCGCCTCGTTGGTGGACAGCGAGCGCAGCTCCGCGCGGTCCAGGTACAGCGTGCCGTCGAGGTGGTCCGTCTCGTGCTGGACGATCCGGGCCGGCCAGCCGGTGAACACCTCGTCCAGCGCGCGGCCCCGCTCGTCCGTGCCGCGCAGCCGCACCTCGGCGTGCCGGGCCACCACCGCCTGCCAGCCCGGCACGCTGAGGCAGCCCTCGAAGAAGGCGGCCCTGGCGGTGCCGACCGGCTCGTACGAGGGATTGACCAGGACCCGGAACGGCTGCGGCACCCGGCCCCGGGCGACCGCCACCTCCTCCGGCACCGGCGCCGGATCCTCGATGACCGCGATCCGCAGCGGCACACCGACCTGCGGGGCGGCGAGACCCACACCGGGGGCCGCGTGCATGGTGACGCGCAGGGCCTCGACGAACCGGGCCAGCAGCGCGGGGCCGAGCTGGCCGTCGTAGGGCTCGGTGCCGCGCCGCAGCACCGGCTGTCCGGCCGCGACGATGGGCAAGGGGCCGCCGGCGGCGAGGAGTTCCTCGACCCGCTCGGCGAGCGGTGCGTGATCAGGGGGAGGTGCCATCGCGTCAGGATGCCACGCCCGCCCGCCGCCCCCTGTGGCACAGCTCACCAACACCCCGGGGAACTCAGCCCTTTCGCGGTCCGACTACTGGACCGCCCTCGCTTTTCGCACCGAGCCCCGGAGAAGCCCGCCGATGACCACCGCTCCCTCGACCACCCCGGCCGAGGCCTCCCGCCCCGCCGCCCGCGGCCGCTGGGCACCCCTGCGCCCCCTCGTGCTGCGCCTGCACTTCCACGCCGGCGTGCTCGTCGCGCCCTTCCTGCTGATCGCCGCCGTCACCGGCCTGCTGTACGCGGGGTCCTTCCAGGCCGAGGAACTGGTGTACGACCACGAGCTGACCGTTCCGGCGGGCGAGCGCGAGCTGCCCGTGTCCGCCCAGGTCGCCGCCGCCCGCAGGGCCCACCCCGAGGGCACGGTCGCGGCCGTCCGCCCCGCGCCCGAGGCCGGTGCCACGACCCGGGTGCTGCTCTCCGGGGTGGAGGGCGTCGACCCGGGGCACACCCTCGCCGTGTTCGTGGACCCGTACACCGGCACGGTCCGCGGCGCCCTCGAACAGTACGGCGCGACGGGCGCGCTGCCCCTGCGCACCTGGATCGACGAGCTGCACCGCGACCTGCACCTGGGCGAGACCGGCCGGCTCTACAGCGAACTGGCCGCCAGCTGGCTCTGGGTGATCGCGGGCGGCGGCCTGGTGCTGTGGTTCTCCCGGCGGCGCGCCCTGCGCAAGGTGCGCGGCACCAGCGGCCGGCGCCGCACCCTCGGCCTGCACGGCACCGTCGGCGTCTGGACCGCAGCCGGGTTCCTGTTCCTGTCCGCGACCGGCCTGACCTGGTCGGCGTACGCCGGCGCGAACATCGACGAGCTGCGCACCTCGCTCGGCCAGGCCACCCCGTCCGTCTCGGCCACCGCGGCCGGCGGCGACCACGCGGGCCACGGCTCGGCCGCGTCCGC
>NZ_JBEXKG010000186.1:0-12937 GCF_040609555.1 Streptomyces sp. NPDC004658 | reverse complement strand
GTCCCGCGCGGCCAGCGCCTGCTCCGTACGCGCGCGCCAGGTGGCCGCCCGGATCCGGCCGTCCGCGACCCGGACGGCCTCCGGATGGGCGGCGGCCGTGCGCAGCAGGGCCTCTCCCAGCGCGCTGCCGGGCACGACCGGCGTGCCGCGCAGCACGGCGAAGGCGAGGGCCGCCCTGGGGCGGCGGGCGTGGTGCTCGAAGGGGTGCAGCGTCTCGGCGGCCCGCTTCCACGCCACCGGATGCCGCAGGACGTCCTCCACCAGCGAGGGCACGGAGAAGGAGTCGAGCAGGCCGAGCAGCCGGCGGCGCAGTGGGCGGGGCAGCGAGCGCAGCCGGGGCGGGGCGACGAGGTCGGCGGCGCCGCCGGACCACACGCACAGCAGCCGCAGCACGTCCGTCGCGGTCGTCAGGTGGGCGCCGACCAGGTCGGTGGCCGCCACGCGCGTGTGCCGGTCGCGCAGCAGGGTGCCGAGCACGAGCGCCTTCGTCTCCCGGACCGGGATGTCCGCGGGGAACCAGCCGAGGTCCGCCGGTGCGTGTGCCAGCAGCACCGCCAGGTCGGCGCGGTCCTGCGCGGGCAGCGGGGTGCGCCGGGCCAGCAGCGTGCGCAGCGCGCGGACCGTGTCCGCGCGGACGTCCGTGCCGAGCGCGAGCAGCTTCAGCGGGCCGGGCGGCACCTCCCGGGGGCGCCGCGGCTCGCCCGGCACCAGGAACGGGTCGGCGGGGTCGATCCGGCGGCGGCACAGCGGGCAGCCGGTGTAGTCCGCGCCGTCCCAGCACGCCCGGCACACCAGATGCGCGCACGGCGCCACCGGGTGCACGCTGCCCACCGTCCCGCACAGCACGCACGGCTGGGCGGGCCACTGGAGCAGCAGGGCGAAGACCCGGTCGACGTACAGCCCGAACGTGTCGTCGGGCACGGAGGCGGGGAAGGAGCGGAACAGCGGCATATGGGTGCGATCCGCGCCCAGTTCGGCGTCCAGGTGCCGGATCAGCTGCCGGCCGGCGTCCGCGAGCCCGGCGGGGCCGAGCCAGGCGAGGGCCGCGCGCAGCGGCGCCGCCGGCGCGAAACCCCGGTCGAGCAGCTCGCCCTCCAGGGCGATGAGCCCCTCGGATGTCGACGGGTCGCCCGGGCGTGGTCCGGCCTGGTCGACGTAGACGGTACGGAGACGGCGGAGCAGCACGGACGCCAGTGCGGACAAGCGGAATCCCCCGGTGCGGAAAGGAAGATGAGGCGGGGGCGGAGAGTGGGCGCGCTGCGGATTCCAAGGGTGGGAAGAGAAGGAAGCACGCCGGCGGAGCCGCCCCCGCGACCAGGAACGGTAGGCGTACGGCAGTTCGGGCGCCAGCGAATTTCCGGGCGGCCCCCGCGGCCGGCGTGAGCGGCTCGCCGCCCGCACGCGGGGCGTCGGTGCGGCGGGCGTGAACCCGGGATGCGATCCTCCCTGCTGTGACGGAACCGACCCATGACGAGCCCCACGGCGGCACGCTCGGTGCCCGGCTGAACTGGCTCCGGGCGGCCGTGCTCGGCGCGAACGACGGCATCGTGTCCACCGCCGGACTGGTCGTCGGCGTGGCTGGCGCGACCGAGAGCCGCAGCGCCCTGCTCACCGCCGGACTGGCCGGCCTGCTCGCCGGCTCGATGTCCATGGCGGCCGGCGAGTACGTCTCCGTCTCCACCCAGCGCGACTCCGAGATGGCCGCGCTGGCCGTGGAGAAACGGGAACTGCGCGAGCAGCCGGAGGCCGAACTGCGGGAGCTGACCGAGCTGCTGGAGCAGCGCGGCCTGTCCCGCGAGGTGGCCCGCGAGGCCGCCGAACAGCTCACCGCGCGGGACGCGCTGAGGGCCCACGCGCGCGTGGAGCTGGGCATCGACCCGGACGAGCTGACCAACCCCTGGCACGCGGCCTGGGCGAGCTTCCTGTCGTTCACCGTGGGCGCGCTGCTGCCCCTGCTGGCCATCGTCCTGCCACCGGCCGGCCTGCGGCTCGCCGTCACCGTCGTCTCGGTCCTGGCCGCCCTCACCCTCACCGGCTGGAGCAGCGCCCGCCTCGGCGCGGCGGCCCCGAGACGCGCGGTGCTGCGCAACGTGGTGGGCGGGGCCCTGGCGATGGCGGTGACGTACGCGGCGGGGAGTCTGCTGGGGGCGGCGGGGGTGTGACCGGGCGGGCCACCCCTGGCCGCGCGGACGGCTGCGGCCCCGGCGTACGGTGAAGGGGGCCCGGCACCCCGGTCCCCACGACCGTACGACCCTGTACGACTCCGCACGACCCTGTGCCACTTCGCACCACCCCGTGCGATACCGCACGCCCCCGTACGACCCCGCACGAGAAGGACTCCCCGTCATGCGCGCCACCACCATCCACGCCCCGTACGAGCTGCGCGTGGAGGACGTGCCCGAGCCCGTGGTGCAGTTGCCCACCGACGCCGTGGTGCGGGTGCTGCGGGCCTGCATCTGCGGCAGCGACCTGTGGGCCTACCGGGGCGAGGCGGCCCGGCAGCCGGGGCAGCGGATCGGGCACGAGTTCCTCGGTGTCGTGGAGGAGACCGGCTCCGAGGTGAGCACCGTGCGGCGCGGCGACCTGGTGGTCGCGCCCTTCATGTGGTCCGACGGCGTCTGCGACTACTGCCGCGAGGGCCTGACGACGTCCTGCGAGCACGGCGGCTTCTGGGGTTCCGTCGGCTACGACGGCGGCCAGGGCGAGGCCGTCCGCGTGCCGTTCGCCGACGGCACCCTCGTCCAGCTGCCCAAGGACGCGGCATCCGACGACCACCTGCTGTCGGCCCTGCTGACCCTCTCCGACGTCCTCGGCACCGGCCACCACGCGGCCCTCGGCGCGGGTGTCCGGCCCGGTGCCACGGTCGCCGTCGTCGGCGACGGCGCGGTCGGCCTGTGCGCCGTCCTGGCGGCCAGGCGGCTCGGCGCCGAGCGGATCATCGCGCTCGGCCGGCACGAGGTGCGTACCGGCATCGCGCGCCGGTTCGGCGCCACCGACGTCGTCGCCGAGCGCGGGGACGCGGCCGTCGAGGCCGTCCGCGAGCTGACCCGCGGGCAGGGAGCCCACGCCGTCGTGGAGGCGGTCGGCACCGAGCAGTCCATGCGGACGGCCGTCAACATCACCCGCGACGGCGGCGCCATCGGCTTCGTCGGCGTGCCCCACGGCAGCGGCACCGGCCTGGACCTCGGTGTGATGTTCGACCGGAACATCGCCCTGCGCGGCGGTGTCGCGCCGGTCCGCGCCTACATCCCCGAGCTGCTGCCGGACGTCCTCGACGGCACCATCGACCCCTCGCCGGTGTTCGACATGACCGTCGACATCGAGGGCGTGCCCGCCGGCTACAAGGCCATGGACGAGCGCACCGCGCTCAAGGTGCTGGTGACCAACGGCTGAACCGGCCCGTCAGCCCCAGTTGGCCGGGTCCGACCCCCACGGCACCGGCGGCCGTGCCCAGTCTGCGGGGCCGCCGGTGAAGGACACGGCCGGGCGGGCGTGCCGGAGGCGGCCCAGGGGGCTGTCCGTCTCGGTCAGCCAGGCGTCCGGGCCCGCGTAGGGCGCCCCCTCGGCCGCCGTGGACAGGGTGCCGTCGGTCAGCCAGTGGGCGGTGCGGGCCAGTGCCAGCCGGACCAGCCGGCTCCCGCCGTCGTACGACTGCTCGGTCAGCGCCCGCAGCACGGCCGCCGCCAGCAGATAGCCGGTGCCGTGGTCCAGCGCCTGCGCGGGCAGCGCGCCGGGCCGGTCCGCCGAGCCCTCGGTGACCGCGATGCCGGTCGCGACCTGCACCAGGCTGTCGAAGCCGCGCCGCCCGCCCCACGGCCCGTACGCGCCCCACGCCGACACCTGGGCCACCACCAGGCCGGGGTGCCGCTCGGCCAGCGCGCGCGGTGCGAGCCCGAACCGGTCGAGCGCGCCCGGCCGGTACCCGGTCACCACGACGTCGGCGGTGCGCAGCAGCTCCTCGAAGGTGTCCCGGCCTGCCGTCAGGTCGAGCGTGGCGGACCGCTTGCCGAAGCCCGTGTCGGCGTGCTGGTCCGGCAGTTCCGGCAGCCAGGGGGCGTCCAGGCGCAGCACGTCCGCGCCGAGCAGGGCCAGGGTGCGGGTGGCGACCGGGCCCGCCAGCACCCGGGTCAGGTCCAGGACGCGCAGCCCGGCGGCGGGCAGCAGGACGGCGGCCGGGTCCAGTGGCGGCAGCACGCGCGCGGGTGTCGAATCCAGCCGGGTGCGCTCGACGAGGGGCCGCGCGGCCACCTCGGCGGCCTGCGGGTGCGCCTGCCACTCCTCGGGGGTGCGCAGGGCCACGGCGAGGCCACCGGCGTGGTGGACGGCCTCCTCGGTCTCGCGGGCGGAGCGCTGGGCGAGCCGGCCGGCGACGTCCTCGGCCGAGGCGTCCGCCGGCAGGCCGAGCGTGCCGAGCAGCCGGGCCCGGTGGTGCGGGTAGTTGGCGTGGGTGCGCACCCAGCCGTCGGCCGTGCGCCAGAACCGCGACAGCGGCGCGAAGGCGACGGGAGCACGGCCGTCCACCTGGAGGAGCCGCTCGCTGAGGAAGGCGGTGGCGACCGCTCCGTCGTCGACCCGGACGCCGGGCATCTCGGCGCGTCCGGCCCGGTGGGCCGCCAGTTCCGCCGCTGCCAGCGCGCACGCGCCGACGCACGCCCGGGCGAGCTGCCGTACGGGAAGGCGCGCCGGGAGCGCGCCTTCCCGCGCGACGGTGGTGAGCCGTGCGAGACGGGCGGGATCGCCGCCCAGAGCGGACCACGCGTACGTGATAGCAGTCATGACTGCACTATGCAGTATTGACTCAATCAATATATGAACAGTACCGGTCGTGGTCCCGACGCAAGGCCTACCGGGTCACCGCGGCCAGCGCGTCCGCCATGCCGCGCCCGTAGAAGCCGTTGCGGTTCCTCGACCCCTCGCACACCGCGTCCACCTTGCCGTCACCGTTGATGTCGTACGGGTCCGTGCACGGGGTGGCGTCGGCCTCGGCGTACAGCAGCGCCTTCACGAGGGCCGCGGACGCGTGCGGATGGGTTGACTTGATCAATGCGGCAACACCGGCGACATGCGGGGTCGCCATGGACGTACCGGCCATGTAGCCCCACTTGCCGCCCGGCAGCGGACCCAGGATGAGGCCGCTGGTCGCCGGCGGCTCGGGCTTCTGGTAGGCGGTCGAGTCGCCGCCGGGCGCGGCGATGTCGATGACGCCGAGGCCGTAGTTGGAGAAGGACGACTTCAGCCCCTTCGCGCCCGTCGCCGCCACCGTCACGACCCCCGGCAGCTGGGTCGGTATGTCGTAGCACTCGTGCGGGTCGATCACCCGGTCCGAGGGCGTGCCGTCGTTCGGGGAGACCGGATCGGTGATCGCGTCGGACGCGAGGTCGTAGCTCTCGTTGCCCGCCGCCGCGACGTTGACCGCGCCCTTGCGCTCCGCGTACCGCGAGGCCCGGGTGATGGCGTCGACGAGCGCCTTCTGGTCCGGGTCGGTGGTGCAGTTGAAGTACCACGGGTCGGTGTAATAGCTGTTGTTGGTCACGTCGACGTGGTGCTCGGCCGCCCACACGAAGCCGCAGACCACGGCCTCGGTGTAGAAGTAGCCGTCCGGGTTGGCGACCTTGATGCCGGCGACCCTGACGCCCGGTGCCACACCGGTGACGCCCACGCCGTTCTTCGCGGCGGCGATCTCGCCCGCCACGTGCGTGCCGTGCGGGCTCTCCGACGCGCTCGGCCGCCAGGCGCCGTCCGCCGTGTCCGGCTTGCCCGACACGCAGTTGGCGGACGCGGCGCGGTCGAAGTTGGGCGCGATGTCCGGGTGGGTGTCGTCGACGCCCGTGTCGATGACGGCGACCGTGACGTCCCGGCTGCCCAGCGTCTTCTCGTGCGCCTTGTCGGCCTTGATGGCGGGCAGGTCCCACTGGAGCGGTTCCAGCGGGTCCTGGCCCTCGGCCGCCGTCACCCGGGCGGCCTCCTCGGCGCTCAGTGTCCTCGGGGTGCCCCTGTCGGTGGTGGACTGGGCGGGCAGCGGCGCGTTGCGCGTGGCCCCGGCCGAGTCCACTCCGCGCACGGAGCGGATCCGCCGGGCGAAGCCGGGGTCCGCCGAGTGGGCCACGATCACGCCGATCCGGTCGTAGGCGATCACGACCGAGCCCCCGGCCTCGGCGATCGCCTTCTGGACGCGTGCCGACACGGCGTGTCCCGGGTGGACGTTGACGACGTAGCTGAGCGTGGGCCCGTCGGCGGAGGCCGCCGGGGAACCGGTGGCGGCGGAGGCGTCGACGCCGGGCAGGAACGCGAGGGCCGTCGTCAGGGCCATCCCGGCGGGGAGGGCGAGGGCGCGGCGGAGGCGCGGCTTGGGCGCTGTCATGGGTGTTCTCTCCAGTTCGGTCGCGGCACGAGCGCGTCGTGCGGGAAGTCGTGTGAGGTGCCGTCAGACGACGGCGGCGTGCGGGCCGCCGGACGGCTACTGGACCGCGCGCAGCGCGTTGACGACACCGAAGCCGTAGAAGCCGTTGACCCGCTTGCCGCCGGCGCAGGTCGCGTCCACGACCCCGTCGCCGTCACCGTCGTAGGGGCCGGCCGGGCAGCCCGGGTTGTCCGCCTGGGCCTTCAGCAGCGCCTGCACCTGGGCCGGAGTGGCGTGCGGGTGGGCCGACTTGAGCAGCGCGGCCACGGCGGCCACGTGCGGGGAGGCCATCGAGGTGCCCTGGAGGAAGCCGTACTGGTTGTTCGGCATGGTGGACAGGATGCGGCCGTTCTTCGACGGCGTGTCCGGGATCTGGTACTTGTCGCCGCCCGGCCCCGCCACGTCGACCACGCCCCGGCCGTAGCTGGAGTAGTACGACTTGGTGCCCTTGACGCCCACCGCGCTCACGGTCACCACACCGGGCAACTGGGTCGGCACGTCGAAGCACTCGTGCGGGTCGATCGTGCGGGTCCGGGCCGTGGAGTCGTCGGGGCTGGAGTCGTCCACGAGGGCGTCGGCGTCCAGGTCGTCGTTGGAGTTGCCCGCCGAGGCGACGTTGAGCGTGCCCTTGCGCTGGGCGTACAGCTGGGCCCTGTTGACCGCGTCAACGATGGCACGTTGATCGGGGTCGTCCATGCAGTTGTACAGCCACGGATCAACGTAGTAGCTGTTGTTGGTGATCTCGATGCCGTGGTCCGCGGCGAACACGAACGCGCAGACGACGCTCTCCGGGTAGAACAGCGACGTCTCGTCCGGCTGCGCCACCGTGATGCTCGCGACCTTCACGCCGGGCGCCACACCGGCCACGCCGACGCCGTTGCGGGCGGCGGCTATCTCACCGGCCACATGGGTGCCGTGGTAGTGGTCGGCGTCCACCGGCCGCCACGCGCCGTACGTCGTGTCGGCCTTGCCGCTTACGCAGTTCGCCGACTGGGACGCGGAGAAGTTCGGGGCGATGTCCGGGTGGGTGTCGTCCACACCCGTATCGATGACCCCGACCGTGACGTTCCGGCTGCCCGGATTCACCTGCGCGGCGCGGTCTGCGCCGATCGCCCGCAGGTCCCACTGGTCCGCCTCCAGCGGCTCCTCACCCGCCGTCGCGCTCGCCGCGAGCCGCGCCTGCTCCGCCCGGGACAGCACCTGGGCCGCGCCCTCGTCCGTCGTCCCGGCCGCGCTCAGCGGCGCGGTCCGGGTGGCGCCCGCGGAGTCGACACCGCGCACCGCCCGCATCCGCGCGGCGAAGTCCGGGTTCGCGGAGTGGACGACGGTGACGCCGATCCGGTCGTAACCGGCCACCACCGTGCCGCCGTTGCGCGCGATCTCCCGCCGTACGGACGTGATCGTGCGGTCGTCCGTACCGGTGTTGACCACGTAGGCGAGGTTCGGGCCGTCCGCCGCCCGCGCCGTCGAGCCCGCGGCGGGCGCAGCCGAGGCCGCCGACGGCAGGAAGCCGAGCGAAGCGGTCAGCGACAGCGCGACGGGCACGGCGAGCGCGAGCCGGCGTCTGGAGCGCAGATGAGCCATGGGATCTCCACATCATCCGGATACGAAACCGCCCGAGACACGGTGGTGTTCGGGCAGGTACATGACGGGTGGTGCAGGCCGAAGCTATCTGCCGCGCCCGATCTCCGAAAGAGCGCGGCCGACGTGAACCGGCCCGCCCGGGGCGCCGTGACCGTGAACGGGGGGCCCGTCGAAACAGGCGTCCCCTCACCGGAATCACACAGCGGAGTCGGTTCGCGACTCGCGGTAACGTGAACCCGGTTCTGTGAAGTCAGACAGTGCATGTCCGTCACGCGAGGAGAGCCCGTGGCCACCGAGACACCGCCACCCGCGAAACCCCCAGCTTCCCTTCCCTCCACCGAGGAGTTCACCGAGGTGCAGCAGAGCGCGGAGTTCGGTGAACTGCGCCGCGCCCACCGCTCCTTCGCCTTCCCGCTGACCATCGCCTTCGCCGCCTGGTACCTGCTGTACGTCCTGCTGTCCAACTACGCGGGCGACTTCATGGGCACCAAGGTCGTCGGCAACATCAACGTGGCCCTCGTCCTGGGCCTCGCCCAGTTCCTCACCACGTTCCTCATCGCCTGGTGGTACGCGCGGCACGCCGCGGCCAAGCTCGACCCCAGGGCCGAGGCCATCAAGTCCCGGATGGAGGGCGGAGCATGAGCCCCGCGCAGTACACCGTGCCGGCCGCCGGCCGGGCGTCGCACACCCTGCTCGCCGCCGGCGAGGCGAGCGAGCACCGGACGCTGATCATCACCCTGTTCGCGGTGTTCGTCGCCGCGACCCTCGTCATCACCGTCTGGGCCGGCCGGCAGACCAAGGACGCCGCCGACTTCTACGCCGGCGGGCGGCAGTTCACCGGCTTCCAGAACGGCCTCGCCGTCTCCGGCGACTACATGTCCGCCGCGTCCTTCCTCGGCATCGCCGGCGCCATCGCCCTGTTCGGCTACGACGGCTTCCTGTACTCCATCGGCTTCCTCGTGGCCTGGCTCGTCGCGCTGCTCCTGGTCGCCGAACCGCTGCGCAACTCCGGCCGCTACACGATGGGCGACGTGCTGGCCTACCGCATGCGCCAGCGCCCCGTCCGCACGGCCGCCGGCGCCTCCACGATCGTCGTGTCGATCTTCTACCTGCTGGCCCAGATGGCCGGTGCCGGCGTCCTCGTCTCGCTCCTGCTCGGCATCACCAGCGACGGCGGCAAGATCGGCATCGTCGCCCTGGTCGGCGTGCTGATGATCGTGTACGTCACCATCGGCGGCATGAAGGGCACCACCTGGGTGCAGATGGTCAAGGCGGTCCTGCTGATCGCCGGCGCCCTGCTGCTGACCTTCCTGGTCCTGCTGAAGTTCGACTTCAACATCTCCGACCTGCTCGGCAAGGCCGCCGACAACAGCGGCAAGGGCAGCGCGTTCCTGGAACCCGGCCTGAAGTACGGCGCCACCGGCACCACCAAGCTGGACTTCCTCTCGCTCGGCATCGCCCTGGTCCTGGGCACCGCCGGCCTGCCGCACATCCTGATCCGCTTCTACACGGTCCCCACCGCCAAGGCAGCCCGGAAGTCCGTCATCTGGGCCATCGGCCTGATCGGCGCCTTCTACCTGATGACCCTCGCCCTCGGCTTCGGCGCCGCCGCACTGATCAAACCGGACGAGATCATCGCCTCCAACAAGGCGGGCAACACAGCGGCACCGCTCCTGGCCCTGCACCTGGGCGGCGTCGACTCCAACTGGGGCGCCATCCTGCTCGCCAGCATCTCCGCCGTCGCCTTCGCGACGATCCTCGCGGTCGTCGCCGGCCTGACCCTCGCCTCGTCGTCGTCGTTCGCGCACGACATCTACGCGAACGTCATCAAGAAGGGCCAGGCCACCGAGAAGCAGGAGATCGGCGCGGCCCGCTGGGCGACCGTCGGCATCGGCGCGGTCTCGATCGTCCTCGGCGCCCTGGCCCGCGACCTGAACGTGGCCGGGCTGGTCGCCCTCGCCTTCGCGGTCGCCGCCTCCGCCAACCTGCCGACCATCCTCTACAGCCTGTTCTGGAAGCGGTTCACCACCGCGGGCGCCCTGTGGTCCATCTACGGCGGCCTGGTCACCGCCGTCGGCCTGGTGCTGTTCTCCCCAGTGGTCTCCGGCAAGCCGACCTCGATGTTCCCCGACGTCGACTTCCACTGGTTCCCGCTGGAGAACCCCGGGATCATCTCCATCCCGGTCGGCTTCCTGCTCGGTGTCGTGGGCACCCTGCTGTCGAAGGAGACCCCGGACGCGGGCAAGTACGCGGAACTGGAGGTGCGGTCCCTGACCGGCACCGGAGCGCACTGACGAGAAGGCCCACGCACAGCGCGCACGGACGGCCGCGTCGTCACGGACTGTACGGTCCTACGACGCGGTCGTGCCGTACCTGGTGGGATCGTGCCGTGTGGATGTCGGCGGCGTCACGTAGGCTCGCAGGTGACGGGCGACGTACGCGCGACCGAGAATGAGTGACCGGGAGAGGGAGGGGGCCCACGTGCTCATCGACACCTACGGCCGGGTGGCCACCGACCTGCGGGTCTCGCTGACCGACCGGTGCAATCTGCGCTGCACCTACTGCATGCCCGAGGAGGGCCTGCAGTGGCTGGCCAAGCCCGACCTGCTCACGGACGACGAGATCGTCCGGCTCATCGACATCGCGGTCCGCACGCTCGGCATAGAGGAGGTCCGCTTCACCGGCGGTGAGCCGCTGCTGCGCCCGGGCCTGGTCGGCATCGTCGAGCGCGTCGCGGCCCTCGACCCGCGCCCGCAGATGTCCCTCACCACCAACGGCATCGGCCTGAGGCGCACCGCGACCGCGCTGAAGGCGGCGGGTCTGGACCGGGTCAACGTCTCCCTGGACACCCTGCGGCCGGACGTCTTCAAAGCCCTCACCCGCCGCGACCGCCACAAGGACGTGCTGGAGGGACTGGCGGCCGCCCGCGAGGCCGGTCTGACCCCCGTCAAGGTCAACTCGGTCCTGATGCCGGGGCTGAACGACGACGAGGCCCCGGACCTGCTCGCCTGGGCGGTGGAGCACGACTACGAACTGCGCTTCATCGAGCAGATGCCCCTGGACGCCCAGCACGGCTGGAAGCGCGAGGGCATGGTCACCGCCGGGGACATCCTCGCCTCCCTGCGCACCCGCTTCGACCTCACCGCCGAGGGCGCGGACGAGCGCGGCTCGGCACCGGCGGAGCGCTGGCTGGTGGACGGCGGCCCGCACCGGGTCGGCGTGATCGCCTCGGTCACCCGGCCGTTCTGCGCGGCCTGCGACCGCACCCGCCTCACCGCCGACGGCCAGATACGCACGTGCCTGTTCGCCACCGAGGAGACCGACCTCCGCGCGGCCCTGCGCTCGGGCGCCCCGGACGAGGAGATCGCCCGCATCTGGCGCCTGGCGATGTGGGGCAAGAAGGCGGGAGCGGGCCTGGACGACCCGTCGTTCGTCCAGCCGGACCGCCCGATGTCCGCGATCGGCGGCTAGGGCCGGAGCGGTCTAGGCTTCCTCGGCCGCCCGCCACTCGTCGAACGCCACCACGTCCTTCAGGAACCCCCGCACGCCGAGGAACTGCGACAGGTGCTCGCGGTGCTCCTCACAGGCCAGCCAGGTCTTGCGCCGCTCCGGCGTGTGGACCTTCGGGTTGTTCCACGCCAGCACCCACACGGCGGCGGCGCGGCAGCCCTTGGCGGAGCAGATCGGGGTCTCTTCAGTCACGGGTTCGTCTCGGGTTCTTCTCATGGGCGCACACAAGGCGACGCCGGGCAGCCACGGGGGGAGCTGCCCGGCGTCGGTCTCTCGCTCCGACGGGGGATGCGGAGCGCGTACGCAGTATGTCACGGCTACCCCGCCGCCCGGCACCGGAACAGCAGGATTGATCTGAGCTTTTCTTGAGCTTGTCGCAGGGTCGCATTCCGCTTCCGGTGCGTCCGCCGTGCTCACACCGGGTCGGCGCGCTCACCGCGCGCTCCGGGTGCGGGATTCGTCGGCACGTCCTCCGCTGCGGGTTCCCGTACGGACTCCCGCGCGGACTCCCACGGGGGTTGCGCCCGTCCGTCCTCGGCCGCGGACGGCGCGATCATCGGCCGCATCGGCGTGGTGACGAACGTCGACGGCAGAGACGGCGGCTTCTCCCGGCCCGCGTTGGCGATCACCACCGCGACATAGGGCAGGACCGCGCCGAGCACGAGCGCGACGATCGCGATGTACCGCTCCACGTTCCACAGGGAGACCGCGAGGATCACGGAGACGGTACGGATCGACATGGAGATCACGTACCGCCGCTGCCGGCCCCGGACGTCCTCGGCGAGTCCGGTCCGGGCGCCGGTGATCCGGAACACCTGGACGCTGCCGCCGTGCTGTTTCCGCATCACATTCCACCATCCGCCCGCATCGGACTCTCCCCGGCCCGCACCCTCGTCCACCTCCGGCGGGGAACCGGCCGGGACACCTCCCACGGTACGCCGCGCCCCCGCCGCCTTCGAGACCGGGTCGCCCTCGGCCTGCGACGACGCCCGGCGCCGCTACCGCGCACGGGGGAACCCGACATGCGCCGTACGGCGGACCGAATCACACTGGCCGTAATGCTCACGTCGAGCCGTACGAGGAGGCAGCCATGGGCTGGTTGTGGGCGATCATCGTGGGATTCGTTCTGGGTCTCATCGCCAAGGCGATCATCCCGGGTAAGCAGCACAGCCCCCTGTGGCTGACCACCATCTGCGGCATGCTCGGCGCCATCGTGGGCAACGCGGTGGCCCGTGCCGTCGGCGTGGAGGCGACCCGCGGCATCGACTGGAGCCGCCACATCTTCCAGCTGGTGGCCGCGATCATCATCGTGGCCGCGGTGGACGCCCTCTACATGGCCACCCTGGGCAAGCGGAAGCACCAGCGGGCCTGAGCCCCGGGGGCGGCCCGGGCACAGCGCGGCCGAACGGCGCGGGGCGTGCCCGGGACCGGCCCCGCCGCATG
>NZ_JBEXKG010000185.1:0-12970 GCF_040609555.1 Streptomyces sp. NPDC004658 | reverse complement strand
AGCCGACAGATCCCGTTGAGGACCCTGAGTCAGTCAGGCGTTGGGTCAGACCCCGCCGGGGAACGCTCACGTACATCCTCACTGTCAGGCGTCGTACCGAGCGCGAGAGCAGCCCGCAGCCGTACGGACGAACGGCTGTCCGCCAACCCCCGCAGCGCTCGCACCGCGTCCGTGTCCTGTCCCGGAATCGTCATCGAGACCACCTCCTGGGCCAGCAGTGAAGACCTTGTCACGGTGTCAAGGTCAAACAGGAGGTGCCGCTGCCCGCGGGGGGCATGCGGGCCGTGACGGCGTGGCCGGCGGCTGCGCGGGGCGGCCTGCGGCCGGCCACGGCTACCGGTGCTCGGGATTCTCGTAGTCGTGGCGGCAGCCCGCGTCCCACGCGGTGCGCTGGTTGCCGTAGGCGGGGATGCCGCCCAGGTCCTTCAGCGCCCGCGCCAGGTGCAGCAGGTTCCAGGTCATGAAGGTGGTGTTGCGGTTGGTGAAGTCGTTCTCCGGGCCGCCCGAGCCGGGGTCGAGGTAGGAGGGCCCCGGGCCCGCCTCACCGATCCATCCCGCGTCCGCCTGCGGGGGGATGGTGTACCCCAGGTGCTGGAGACTGTAGAGGACGTTCATGGCGCAGTGCTTGACGCCGTCCTCGTTCCCCGTGACCAGGCAGCCGCCGACACGGCCGTAGTAGGCGTACTGGCCGGCGTCGTTGAGCAGGCTGGAGCAGGCGTAGAGGCGTTCGATGACCTTCTTCATCACGGAGCTGTTGTCGCCCAGCCAGATCGGTCCGGCCAGCACGAGGATGTCGGCCCCCATGACCTGCCGGTACAGGTCCGGCCAGGCGTCCGTCTCCCAGCCGTGCTCCCTCATGTCGGGCCACACACCGGTGGCGATGTCGAGGTCCACCGCCCGGACGACGTCGACACGTACGCCCTGGGCGTCCATGATGCCGGTGCTCCGGTCGATCAGCCCCTGGGTGTTGCTCGTCTCCGGCGAGCGTTTGAGGGTGCAGTTGATCACCAGGGCCCGCAGGTCGTCGTACCGGGCCGGAGGGGTCTCGGTGGGGGGCGACGAAGCGGTCATGCGGTCCTCCCGGAAATCTGCCGCCACCCCTGCACGGCGGCGCGCCCACGTCCGGACCAGCCTGTGCGCCGCCCCCGGCAGGCGCCACCGCAACACCTCCGAATGGCCGCACCGCCCCACGCCCTGTGCCGGCGGACGCCGTCGGCTAGGAAGGGCGACCGCCGAACTGCCAGTCGTGCACCTCGATGTCGTCGTACCGGACCGCCGTCAGGATGGCGCGTGCCGTGTCCGGGTCCGACGCCCGGACCAGCGCCGCCGTGCCCAGCCAGGTGGCACCGTTGTCGGACAGCAGCGGCCCGTAGGCGATCAGCGCGTCCCGGTCGGAAGGAACCGCGAGATCGGCGGCTTGCCCCGCGCCGAGCCCGAGCACCAGGTACCGGTTGCCGCCGGTCCGGCCGCCGGGGAAGTCCCCCATGGTGCGCCCCAGCGTGTTGTGCCACCGTCGCAGCAGCACGTCCCGGTAGACGCCGGCCTGGTGGTTCGGCTCGTCGAAGGCGAACGCGCGGGCAGCGGCGGGATCGGGCAGGTCGAGGATGTGCACGCTGCCGGTGGGTGTGTCACCGTCGGCGGCCAGAGTCGGGCCCCGGGCGATCATCTCCTTCGCGTACTGGTCCATGTACGACCAATGCGCTTCCCGCAGTTCGTCGCGCAGCAGCAGGGAGCCGGGCCGGTCGCGGTGGTAACAGAAGAACTCCATGCCCAAGCATCCCGTCGCGGAGGCCACGAGGTCGAGCGGGTTTCCCGACGCCGGCTCCCGGCACCCTGCTCCCCCGGGTCCCGGCCCGTGGCCGCAAACCGCGGCCACTGGCCGGCCCGGCCAGGGCGAGACAGCGCTCCTGAAGCGCTGGCACCGCCCATGAGCACCCAGGGAACCCGTACCGGGCTCCCCTGGCCGGCAGGGAACCGGGAGGCGGACGTCGCCCGGACGGCCCCGTGTGCGGGCGCCGGTGCGGGGCACCCTTCGGACCGGGCCCTGGGAAGGGCCCCGAGCGGCGTGGGCCGCGGCCGATTCCGAGGCAGGCCGCGGCGCACGCCGTACTCTTCGGGCATCTCGCCTGTGCAGAACGGGCGGTGAGAGGTGCTCCTCGTTCCCGCTTGCCCTCCTCCTCACCGATGTGGCAGCCTCCCTCCAGCTTTTCGGCATGTACGTCTCACGGTGAAGGACTGAAGCCAATTGATCACGGCGCCCCGCAGCGGCCGCCGTCGGCACTGAGCCGTTCCCCCTCCGGGGCGGCGGTCACCGGTGCCCCCTCCGCCTCCTCACGGCGGCCCGACGACGCGGTGGCCGAGCCACCGCCCCGCCTCCCTGCTCGCAAGGTGGCCGCCGGCTACGGCCGGCACGACAGCCTGCGCGTTCTCCGTCCGCCCGCGCGGCGGCAGCGCGCTCCGTCCGTACCCCAGTGAGGACATCACCGTGGACATCGCCGTCCAGAACTTCACCGTCGCCAACCTGCGCCGCCGCCCCGCAGCGGTCGAGATCGGCGGCTTCGTCGCGGGATTCGATCCGGCGACGACCAGCCCCTACGTCAACTACGCGACCCCGGTACCCGGCATCCGTCCGACCGGCCGAGACGTCACCGCGCTGATCGAAGCGTTCCGCGAGCGCGGACTCACACCCCGGCTGGAGTTCGCTCCGCAGGCCGCTCCTGCCGTGGATCCGGCACTGCGCCGGGCGGGATTCACCACGGAGGCGGTGCACGCGTACATGGTCTGCACTCCCGCCACGCTCGCCCCGCGACCGGCCGGCGGCCGCTCTGGCGCCGGACTCCGCGTGGAGAGCCCGCGCACGGACGAGGACTATGCGGCGATCGACGCCGCCCTGTCCGAGGCGTTCGCCGGTGACTTCGCCCCCTCCGCGGAGGGCGCCGCCCGCCTGCGGCGCACTCAGGAGAACGGCGGTGCCGTCCGGTTCGTCCGGGCTCCCGAGGGCGGATGCGCCGGCGCGGCCTCCTGCTCCGCGCCGGCCGTGGGCACGTCGGAGCTCGCGGGTGTGGGGACCCGCCCGGCTTTTCGTGGCCGCGGGGTCGCCGCCTCGGTCACGTCGGCGCTGACCCGGGTCATGTTCTCCCGCGGTGCGCGATCGGTCTGGCTGGAGTATGCGGGCGAGGGATCGCGCCGCGTGTACGAACGCGTCGGCTACCGGCCCCACGGCACGCGTCTGTACATGCGCCTCGAAGGGTGAGGCACGGGTGGCGGCGGGCTGCCCGGGCCGAGAAACCCCGTGGCCGGCCCGAGTGACACCTCCTGTTCACGTCACGTCCCCGCGCGGTGGGCAGGCGGCCTGCGAGGATACCGTCGTGCTGGACGCGATCGACGTGGTGGACTGGGGCGCCCTACCGGGCCATCCCGACTGGTACGAACCGGCTCGCGCGGCCCGCGGTCTGCGAGCCCTCGCCGAAGCGGGCAACCTGGTGGAGGCGGCCGAGGCCGGCTCGCTCCTCGGCGGCGGCGGAATCGTCCATGGACACAGCGCGGCGGTGTTTCCGGCGGCCGTGGTCGCCACCCCCCTCCTCCTGGACATCGCTCAGCACGGTCACCCGGCGGCCCGTGCCACCGCGTTGGGGTTGGTCGACGAGGCCCTGTCGTCCTACCCCCACGCCGGGTACACGCGGGTGACGACGTCCTACGGCGCAGCGGTCCCGATCTGCTGTGCCATCGCCGGCCATCTGCGTGCCCGCACGGCTTTCCTCGCCGAACTGGGCAAGCGGGGCAGGGCACTTCTCGCGGAGGCGGCCGAGCACTGGCGCTTCGAGATCCGCGAGTGCGTCGCCGACGGCGGTGACACGGCGGCCTTCGGGGCGCTGGCCGGCCGTTTCCCGACCGGTGCGCACGCGGGGGAACTGCATGTCGACGGTGAGATCGCCGCGCTGGACGCGGTTGCCCTCGAATACCCGCCCGTGCCGGGCTCTTTCGAAGCGTGCCTGCGGGTGAGGGGGCGGCGCCCGGTCGAACTGCCGCCCGGCGCCGTCCTGTTTCCCGCGGCGTGCGGTGAGCGCGTGCACTGAACCGGTCCGGCCGCCGTGCCGCCGGCGGAGCGACACCCCGTGCCCTGGTTGTCAGTGGCGGCCCGTATGTTCTGCCCATGACTGATCAGTGGTGGGTGGACGTACGGCAGCGGGTCGAGACGGCCGCCGCGGGGCCTGGGAGCGGCAAGGTGTTCGGGGCGTTGGGGCACCGGTGGATCCTGGAGGACCCGCTCACCCAGGACGAGCTCGCCGAACTCGAAGCGCAGACGGGCGTGCGGCTGCCGGAGGAGTACCGGGCCTTCCTGCTCCACGTCGGCGCGGGCGGCGCCGGCCCCGCCTACGGTCTCTTCCCGGTGCGGCGCGTACAGGGCCGTTGGCGTTGGGAGGGCGACGGCGCGGACATGGCCGACCTGTCGCGGCTCGCCGAGCCGTTTCCCGAGCAGGGCCCGGACCCGCGGTTGGTCGACGATCTTCTTGCCCGGCGTCCCGAGGAGGAGGACTTCGACGCCATCGAGGACTTCGACGACGCCATCGAGGCGTGGGACGAGCGGTGGGAGGCCGTCATGTTCGCGCCGGAGCGCACCGTCGGCGCGATCGTGATCTCCCATCTGGGCTGCGCCCAACGAGAGTGGCTGATCCTCAGCGGCCGCCATCGCGGCACGGTCTGGTCCGACTGCCGGGTGGACGACGTCGACCTCGCCCCGCTCCTCGACGAGGACGGTGCGCCGGTGAGGTTCGCCCGCTGGTACACCGACTGGCTGGAGAAGGCCGAGCGCACAGCTCTGTCGATGCCGTAGGCCGAGCGCGTCGCGGTGACGGCCGGCGGCTGTCAGCGAGCGGTGGCGGCGTACTGGTCCGAGGACAACGCGAACACCCGTACGCGCCGACCGTAGGAGGGATTGACGGTCTCACGGACCAGACTCATCCCGAGTTTGGCCGTGATGCGTTCGGAGGCGTGGTTGCCCGCTTGAGTGATGCTGACGATCCGCTCCAGCCCTCGCTCCTCGAACCCGAACCGTACGGCGGCCTCAGCGGCCTCGGTGGCCAGGCCCCGCCCCCAGTGGGCGCGTCCGAGCCGCCAGCCGACCTCGACCGCCGGCAGTACCTCGGGGAGGTAGTGGGGCACCGAGAGAC
Organism: Streptomyces sp. NPDC004658; assembly: GCF_040609555.1. Classification (NCBI taxonomy): domain Bacteria; kingdom Bacillati; phylum Actinomycetota; class Actinomycetes; order Kitasatosporales; family Streptomycetaceae; genus Streptomyces; species Streptomyces sp. NPDC004658. The sequence goes on along the minus strand of NZ_JBEXKG010000185.1, from coordinate 7,799 downwards.
CGGTGAACCCGGCCAGCTCGCCGGTGGCCCGGACTTCCACGGCGAACAGGCCGAAGCCGGCCGACTCCCACTCTCTCTCCCACGCCCGGATGCCGTCGCGGCTCTGCTGTTCGTCGCGGACGCTGCCGTCACGGATCCACCGCATGACCTCGGGGTCGGCGTTGATGGCGGCCATGGGCGCGACGTCTTCCGCACGCCAGCGACGCAGGATCAGACGGGGAGTCTCCAGCGTGACCATCCCGTCATTCTGGATCACGGACGGACTGTCCGCCACCGTCACCTGGCATTTTCCGACAGGTCCGCGGGACTGCCACAGGCGGTCGCCGCCGGCGGTGGTCGTGTCCGGGTGCGACTGGTCGGGGCCGGTCCCTGAGTGGGGAGTCGGAGACGGCGGGCGCTGGTCAGCCGGAGGCGGTGGCGACCGCGAGGCCCAGGCCGATCAGTGCGACGCCCGTGGTCCGCCCGGGCGCACGGCGGATCCGCGGCCTCTGGAGCACCGGCCCGGCCCCGGACAGCCAGAAGCACGTGACTGCCCGGCCAGGCGACGGTGAGCGTGCCGTGGAGGAGCACGAGGAGCGTCATGGCCCGGGATGCCCGTCCCCGGGGCCGGCCACGGGCGCGCGCCGGGTCACCACCGCCATGTCCGGGCCGCGCGCGATGGTGAGCAGCCCCAGGACCCCGAGCGCGGCCATGAGAGGGGTCAGTACGTGGACAGCGGGTTGGCAGCGGTGCCCTCGGTGCTCAGCAGCACGACGACCGAGGACGGCCCCAGCCCCAGCGCCGTACGGCGTTCCCGCGCCCCCGCGCCGGTGAGCGCCGCGTGCGCACCGGCGAGCGAGGCGGCCCCGCACGGGCCCGAAGAGACGCCGGCAGCGGCCAGGTCACCGGCCGCGCGGGCGCTGTCGGCGTCCGCGACGGCGACCGCCGCGTCCAGCCCGTCGCGCAGAGGGGGCCAGGCGATGCTGGACGGGGTGCCGCAGTTCAGCCCGGCCATGGCGGTCTCCCCCGTGGGGACGCTGACGGGTGCGCCGAGGGTGAGGCTCTCCAGAACGCACGGCGCGGTCTCAGGCTCCACCGACAGCAGCGCCGGGGCACGGCCGGAGGGGCGGCTGCGGTAGTGGGTGACCACGGCCTGTGCCAGAGACCCCACGCCCACCGGTACGGAGACGAGATCGGGGCCCTCGGCGACCCCTGCGGCCGTCAACTGCTCGTCGATCTCCGCGCAGAGGGTGGAATACCCCTCGACGATCCACCGCGGGACCTGTTCGTAGCCCGGCCACGCGGTGTCCTGGACCAGGACGGCATCCGGCGCGGCAGCCACCTCGGCCGCCTGGCGCACGGCCTCGTCGTACGGCCCCGGGACCTCCGTGACCTTCGCCCCTTCCTCGACGATGGCCGCCACCGCCCGCGGATGCACGCCCTGCGGAACGAAGACGTGGGCTTCCTGGCCGAGGCGGCGCGCCATGCGGGCCACCGCGCGGCCGTGGTTGCCGTCGGTGGCGGTCACGAGGGTGACCGGGGCCGGTCCGGTGCCGTGCGCCGCCCGCTCGGCCAGGACGCGGTGGACCGCCCAGGACGCGCCCAGGGCCTTGAACGCGGGCAGTCCCAGTCGGCACGACTCGTCCTTGACGAAGACCCGGCCGACCCTCCAGGCGTCCGCCCGCGACGGGAGTTCGGTCAGTGGGGTGGGCGCGTAGTCGGGCAGCGAGAAGTGGAAGGCCCGCACCTCGGCCGGCGCGGGTTCACACCGCCAGGCACGGGCGCCGGAGCGCGCGAACCACGGCAGCGTACGGGCGGAGCGGGCGTCGTCAGGCACAGCATCAGGGTGGGGCACCCGGTTACGATCGGTCCAGCGCATGTTTCCGACCTGTAGTCATCGGAGAAACCGAGCGATCGGCAAGCGGCCGGCATGGCCGTGGGAGCGAGGAAGGCGGCCGTCCCGTGTTCGACCTGCACCGACTGCGCCTGCTCCGGGAACTCAAGCACCGCGGCACCCTGGCCGCCGTCGCCGCCGCCCTGTCCTACGCCCCCTCCTCCGTCTCCCAGCAGCTCTCCCAGCTGGAGGCCGAGGTCGGCGTCCCGTTGCTGGAACCCGTCGGGCGGCGGGTACGGCTGACCGAGCAGGCCGAGATACTCGTCGCCCACACCGAAGCGGTCCTCGAACGCCTGGAACGCGCCGAGGCGGACATCGCCGCCTCGCTGTCCGAGCTGACCGGCACGCTGCGCGTCGCCTCGTTCCAGACAGCCGCCCTGGCCCTCGTGCCGACCGCGCTCGGCCTGCTGCGTGAGGAGCACCCGCGTCTGCGCGTCCACGTCACGCACATGGAACCGGAGAAGGCCCTGCCCGCCCTGCAAGCGCGCGACTTCGACCTCGTCCTCGCCGAGGAGTACCCCGGCAACCCCAACCCGCGGCCCACCGGACTCGAACAGGAGGACCTGCTCGACGACCCCCTGCACCTCGCCCTGCCGGAACCGGCCGGCACACGGGATGCCGACGGCCCGACGGCGGCGCTGCGTTCACTCGCCGACCACCCCTGGGTGATGGAACCCGAGGGCACCGCCGCCCGGCACTGGGCCACGACCCTGTGCCGCACCGCCGGCTTCGAACCGGACGTGCGGTTCGAGACGGCCGACCTGCTGCTCCACCTCCGTCTGGTCGAGCAGAAGCACGCCGCGGCCCTGCTGCCCGGCCTCGTGTGGAGCGGACAGTCCCCGACCGTCACCCTGCGGCGGCTCCCCCGCGGTCAGCGCACGCGCCGCATCTTCACCGTCGTACGCCGCGGCCGCGGCCGGCACCCCGCCGTGCGGGCGTGCCGGGAGGCCCTGCGCCGAGCCGTCGACCTGCGCTCCGACCAGGCGTGAGCGGGCCGGCTGCCCGGGGTGCGGCCGAGTCCGGTCCCGGCCCTGCGCCGTCGAGATGCACGCTCCGACGGCGCGTCGCGGGGAGCCGCTGAACACCGCGGGTGTCACTTCCCCCGCTCGGGCAGGCCGAGCAGCAGCAGCGTGACATCGTCGTCGTGCGTGGCCGTGTCCGGGATGAGGGTGCCGACCAGGTGGGCCGCGGTCGCGTCGAGGGTGTCCGGATCCGTGGGGGCGTTCTTCCACGCGCCGTCGAGGGTGCGGGTGAGGACGTCGATCTGGGCCTCGATGTCGGTGCCGGGCCTTTCGACCAGTCCGTCGGTGAAGAGCGCGACGGTACTGCCCGCGGGCAGCGGCTGGGTCGTCTCCTCGAACGGCACCGCGGCGCCGGACAGCTCGTTGACGCCCAGCGGCACACCGACCGGCGCGGGCAGCGGGCGGGCGGGCCCGCCAGGCGGGCGGGTGATGACCGGCATGTGCCCGGCCGAGCACAGGGTGACTTCGTGGGCCTCCTGGTCGATCACCAGGTAGACGCAGGTGACGAGCTGGTCCGCCAGGTCGCTGACGAACGCGTCGAGACCGGTCATGAGCCGGCTGGGCGGTATGCCCGTACGGGCCAGCGCGTGCGAGGCGGCGCGCAGCTGGCCCATGACGGCCGCCGCTTCCAGGCCCCGGCCCATCACGTCGCCGATCACGATGCCGGTGCGGTGTGCGTCGAGGGGGATGATGTCGAACCAGTCGCCGCCCACCCCGGGGTCCCGGACGGACGCGAGGTAGCGGTGGGCGCTGGGCAGGTTCGCCAGCCGGGGCGGCTCGCCCATGAGGCTGTGTTGCAGGGTGTAGGCGATGCGGCGCTGCTGCTCGTAGCGTCCGGCGCGTTCCGCCTCGATCTGCCGGCGTTCGGTGATGTCCCGTACGGTCATGAACATCACCGCCTCGTCCTCGGCCTGGAGGGTGCTGACGCTGACCTCGACGGGGAACTCGTCCCCGTCGCGGTGCAACCCGTACAGGTCCCGGTCCAGCACGATCGGCCGCGGATCGCGCCGGCGCAGGTACGCGCCCAGCAGCGCGCTGTGCCGCCGGCGCCGCGCGCCGGGCACCAGGTCGGCGACCTTCGTGCCGACGAGGTCGTCCGGCCTGTGGCCGAAGAGTCGTTTCACCTGGGCGTTGGCCATGACGATGGTGCCGTCGCCGTCCGCGATCAGGGTGGCGTCGGGTGCGGACTCCAGCAGCGCGCGGAACCGCTGGTGGGACCGCTGGACCTCCCGCTGGGCCGCGACGCGTTCGGTGACGTCGATGACCACGCCGCAGACGGCGTAGGGCCGGTCGGCCGGATCGGTGAGCGGGAACATCGTGGTGAGGACGTCCCGAGGGCCTATCGGCAGGAGCAGCCGCTCCTCCCGCTGTACGGCGGTGCCGCGCGCCGGCGCGGCGAAGTCGCCGGAGCTCATGTGCCGGGCCAGGTCGGCCGGCAGGACGTCTTCGGCGCGCCGGCCCACGACCCGTTCGTACGGCAGGCAGGTGTTCTCCTCGAACCGGGTGTTGACCGCCAGGAAGCGGCCGTCGAGGTCGGTGATGAACACCGCCGCGGGCGTGTGGTCCATGAACGCCTGGAGCAGTTCGTTCTGGCGGACCTGCCATTCGGCCCGGGCGTGTGCCAGCTCGACTCGGCGGCCGACGGGCAGGGCGGCGAAGACGACCACGGTGAAGACGGCCGCGTGCGCCCACACCAGCAGCGCCGTGGCCAGCCGCCCCCCGTACAGCCCCGTGTTCTCACCGGCCATGACACCCCAGCCCAGCAGCAGGGGGACCACCAGGTTGGTGGCGACCAGGCGGCGCCCCAGCGGGCTCATGATGCCCGCGTTCATCAGCAGTCCCGCAGGGCCTTCGGCCGGCCGGGCCAGGAACGCGGCGATGCCCAGCAGCACCAGGGCCAGTGCGGTGGGCAGGGCCATGTAGGCGCCGAACCGTTCCATCTCGGGTGCGTGGTAGGCCAGCCCGTACAGACGCAGCAGGCCCAGGCCGAGGACGCACAGGCCCGTGATCTGGCTCGCCCAGGCGGGCAGTCGGCGCATGCCCAGGCCCAGGGACGCCGCGCCTCCGAGCATCAGCGCCGCGGCCACGCTCGGGGCCATCCGCCCCGGCGCTCCCGTCATCAGCCGCACGCTGTCGTCCCTGAAGAGAAGCTGGTCGATGCCGAGGCCGGTCCCGGTGGCGTACTCCAGCAGGGTGAGCCCGCCGATCAGGGCGGCCAGGCCCGCGCCCGCGCGCGCCACGGCGGTCGCCCGCCGGGTCGTGGGCGCGCGAGCCGCCAGGAACAGCGAAAGACCCACCGCGAGGAGAGCCACGGCGGTGTTCGGCTTCATGACCGGGGTGCCGCCGGGCAGGGCACTCTTCAGCACACCGATGCCGAAGATCCACCCGGACAGGCCCACCGCGCCGAGCAGGGCGCACAGCAGCGACGCGCCCTGGGCCACCGCGCGGGCGGCGGCCAGGACGGACTCTTGGAGCGGCAGACCTTCGGCCTGCTGCTTGCGCCTCGCCAAATCATCACCTTGAGGACAGATGACCTAAGTGCCACGAAGCTACTTCAAACTTCACCAATGCGTACAGACTTGTCATGACGGCGCCGGGATGCTACGGGCGCCCGGAAGGGCATGAACAGGACACGGCCTTGTCCGGCCGAGGGGACCATTGCCCTTTCGTGCCCGGCTGCGCATCCTGCCGGGATGCACTTCTCCATCAACATCCCGAACTTCGGCGACTTCGCCGATCCCCGCAACGTCGCCACCGTGGCGGTCGCGGCCGAACAGGCCGGCTGGAACGGGCTGTTCGTCTGGGACCACGTCCTGCACCGACAGCACCAGGGGCGTCCCTTCGGGGACCCCTGGATGCTGCTGACCGCTGCCGCGCTGGCGACCTCCCGCATCCGACTCGGCACCCTGCTGACGCCGGTCCCCCGTTACCGCCCGCAGCAACTGGCCCGCCAGGTGGCGACCCTGGACAACCTCAGCGGCGGCCGGGTGATCTTCGCCGCCGGGCTGGGCGGTCCGATCGAGGACGAGTACCGCAGCTTCGGCGACGCCGCGGAGCCCCGCCTCCTCGCCGAGCGACTGGACGAGGGACTGGACTTGCTGCGGCGTTTCTGGTCCGGTGAACCGGTGGACCACCACGGCCGGCACTACGAGGTCCGGGATGTGACGCTGTTGCCCGGCAGCGTGCAGCGGCCCGGGCCGCCGGTGTGGATCGGCGGGTTCTGGCCGCGTCGGCCGCCCATGCGGCGGGCCGCCCGGTGGGACGGCGCGGTGCCCCTCTTCGAGACGGCACGGCACGGGCATGTCCCCGATGTGGCGGAGGTACGGGAACTGGTCGGCTACGTCCGCAGGCACCGCCCGTCCGGGGACGACCGCCCCTTCGCGTTCGTGCTCGGCGGTGCCACGCCCGCGGACCCGGCGAAGGCCAAGGACCTGATCGGGCCGCTGCACGACGCCGGCGCCACCTGGTGGGACGAGCGCCAGCTCCAGACCGGCCCCGACCTCGACCGTCTGCCCCCTGTGCTGCGCCGCGTCGAGGCGGGGCCGCCGGTGATCTGACCGGACGGTCCAGGACGCAGGGCGTGGCGGGCGCCGATCGCCGCCGGGCGCTCGGCGCGCCGATGACGTCGGCCGGGGCGATGCGGCCCGCTGCCACTCGGAGGTGAGGCGGCGCCGTCGGTCACCCGGACCGCGGGCGGCCGAAGGGACCGCGCGGGGTCCGTCAGGAGGGGGTCGGGCGGTCCGGGTCCTCGCCGTCGACCTCGAACACCTTCGTCCATGTGGCCCCGCACCGGCAGCGGGAGTGCTCGATGAGTTCTCCTCGTTCCGACACGCTCAGTCCCTGACTGAGCCGCACGTGCACATGATCGGCCATGGGGAACTGCTCTCCTCGACGTCCGCGACCACCTCATCGTGGTGTCGTGTCGCTCCGGATGGCAATGCCGCAGCTCACACACCTCCCGGGGGTCCGGGGTTTCCCTGCGGTCCGAACTGTCGCGTCGGCCCTGGCATCGCAACGGCCCTGATCTCCGCAACCCTGCGAGCCGACCGGGAACGCGGTCTACGGACCGGCACGCTCCAGGCCGGCAGAACGGGCGTCGGGGTCTACCGGCGCATGGGGTTCCGGACGGTCGGCGCGTACGAACTGTTCCGCCTCCCGGCGCCCTGACCCCACCGGGACCGGCCGGGCACCGATCCCGCCCGGACCCCCGGCAGAAGCCGGACAGCGGCCCGCCCGCGGCGCGCACAGGCTCCGGCCGGCCCGCGGCCGTACCACCGATGACCCGAACCCCCGTCTGCTCAGCCCTGCTCAGCCCTGTCACGCGGGCAGGCAGCGGGCGGCGTGACGAGCCGGCGTGCGGGCAGATCCCGTCGGCCGCCCGTGGGCGAGTGAGGGCCGGGCCCTCGGGTACTCGCCACGGCATGATCAGGCGGGCGCTGTGGCAGGGCTCGATCGCCGGTATCGCCGGTGGCGTCGTCATGACGCTCGGGGAAAAGGCCGAGCAGGCCCTCACCGGCCGGCCCGACTCCCATGTGCCCGCCCGCGTGCTCCAGCGCCTGACCGGACTGCCCGAACGTCCCGGCGCGCAGCCGCCGCCGGTCAACTGGGCCATGCACTACGGCCAGGCCGCCCTGCTCGGCGTGCTGCGCTCGGTCATGGCCCAGGCGGGGCTGCGCGGACCGCTCGCCTCCGCCAAGTTCGCGGTCGTCCGCCTCACGAACGACCAGATCCTGGAGAACGCCACCGGTGTGGGCGCTCCGCCTTCCACCTGGCCCCGTAGGGAACTCGTCCTCGACGTCCTGCACAAGACCGTCTACGCCTTCGTCACCGGAGCCGTCGCCGACCTGCTCGCGGCAGGCGACGGTCCCGGGCCGGGCCGGCGCCACGCCGCCGTCCGCCCCGGC
>NZ_JBEXKG010000184.1:0-13043 GCF_040609555.1 Streptomyces sp. NPDC004658 | reverse complement strand
GTACCGCACCTTGCCCTCGGTGACCAGCTCGCCCAGCGCGCCGACAGGGCGCTGTTCCACTGGCGCCCCGCGCGGACTCGCATCCGGCCACATCCCTCGCACTTTCCGAACGCTCGGAGGACATGCGGTGAACGAACTGCCGCAGCAGCTGGTCAACGGCCTGCTACTAGGATCCATGTACGGGCTGGTCGCCATCGGCTACACAATGGTCTACGGCATCGTCCAGCTCATCAACTTCGCCCACGGCGAGATATTCATGACGGGAGCGTTCGGCGCTCTCACCGTCTGGCTCTGGCTCCCCGGCGGCACCAGCATGTGGATCGCGCTGCCGCTGATGATCATCGGCGCCGTCGTCGTCGCGGTCGCCATCGCCGTCGGAGCGGAACGATTCGCCTACCGGCCACTCCGCAACGCCCCGCGACTCGCCCCCCTGATCACCGCCATCGGCCTCTCGCTGGCGCTCCAGCAGGCCGTCTGGGCCTGGTACCCGGAAGCGAAGTCCGCGCGCACCTTCCCGCAGATCCCCGGCGGCCCCTTCGAGATCGGCAGCGTCACCATCCAGACCGGCGACATCTTCCTCGTCGTCGCCGCCCCCATCAGCATGGCCGTCCTCGCCTACTTCGTGATGAAGACCCGCACCGGCCGCGGCATGCAGGCCACCGCGCAGGACCCGGACACCGCCAAGCTCATGGGCGTCAACACCGACCGCATCATCGTGATCGCCTTCGCGCTCGGCGCCGCGTTCGCCGCCGTCGGAGCCGTCGCCTACGGCCTGAAGTACGGCGAGATCAACTTCCGCATGGGCTTCATCCTCGGTCTGAAGGCCTTCACCGCAGCCGTCCTCGGCGGCATCGGCAACATCTACGGAGCCATGATCGGCGGCGTGGTCCTCGGCGTGGCCGAGACCCTGGCCACCGCCTACATCGCCGACATCCCCGGCATGGACAAGTTCGGCAGCCAGTCCTGGGCCGACGTCTGGGCCTTCGTACTCCTCATCCTCGTACTGCTGTTCAGGCCCCAGGGCCTGCTCGGCGAGCGCGTCGCGGACAGGGCGTGAGACCGATGACCACACAGACCACCGCACCCGACACCCCCAGCGCCCGCAAGGCCGACACCCCCACCGGCCTGCTGCCCCTGCCCGAGAAGGCCGCCCGCGCCCTCGCCCTCGGCGGCAGCGCGCTGACGATCGTCTCCACCTTCCTCGCCTGGACCTGGACCGCCGACTTCCCCGGCGACCTCACCGTCTACGGCTACCCCGGCGGCCTCCAGGTCCTCGTCCTCATCGGCGCACTCCTCGCCACCCTCTTCGCCCTGGCCTCCTACGGCGTCCGCGGCCTCGGATGGCTCGCACCCGCCGGCGCCGACGCCGCCCTCCGGTTCGCCACCCTCGCCACCTTCGCCACCAGCTGGTACACCGTCCTCGCGATCAGCGTCGACCTCGGCGGACTCGTCAACCTGGAACCCGGCGGCTTCCTCGTCGCCCTCGCCAGCCTCGCCGCCCTCGCCGGCGCCCTCGCCCTGCCCTTCCAGCGCCCCGAACCCGAGCCGATCGACCCCGACGACACCGGCTGGGAGAAGTTCAAGCACGGCGCCGCCCACCAGTGGGAGACCACCAAGGCGGTCTTCGCCGCCGGCAGCCCCCGCCCCGTGGCCACCCTGCCCTCGTACGCCGAAATCCTGATCATCGTCGCGATGCTCGCCCTCGGCCTGATCGTCTTCACCTACGGCATCGGCACCGAGTACGACGAACTGTTCATCGGCTTCCTGATCACCGCGGGCCTCGGCTTCGCCGCCCTCAACAAGGCCGGCCTGATCGCCCACGCCTCCCAGATCGCCTCCCGGCACACCAACATCACCATCTGCGGCGCCTTCGTCGCGGCGGCACTCTTCCCCTTCACCCAGACCAACGACCAGTACGCGACCCTCGGCGTCTACATCCTCATCTTCGCCACCGTCGCCCTCGGCCTGAACATCGTCGTCGGCCTCGCCGGCCTCCTCGACCTCGGATACGTCGCCTTCCTCGGCGTCGGCGCCTACGCCGCGGCCCTCGTCTCCGGCTCCCCCAGCTCACCGTTCCACGTGCACTTCCCGTTCTGGGCCGCCGTACTCGTCGGCGCCGCCGCCTCCCTCGTCTTCGGCGTCCTGATCGGCGCCCCGACGCTCCGGCTGCGCGGCGACTACCTCGCCATCGTCACCCTCGGCTTCGGAGAGATCTTCCGCATCACCGCGAACAACCTCGACGGCACCTCCGGACCCGACCTCACCAACGGCTCCAACGGCATCTCGTCGATCCCCAACCTCGACGTCCTCGGCTTCGACTTCGGCGCCCAGCACGACATGGGCGGCTTCACCATCGGCCGGTTCGCCAACTACTTCTTCCTGATGCTGATCATCACCGCCGTCGTGGTCCTGGTCTTCCGCCGCAGCGGCAACTCCCGCATCGGACGCGCCTGGGTCGCCATCCGCGAGGACGAGACCGCCGCCCTCGCCATGGGCATCAACGGCTTCCGCGTCAAACTCATCGCCTTCGCCGTCGGCGCCTCCCTCGCCGGACTCGCCGGCACCGTCCAGGCCCACGTCACCTACACCGTCACACCCGAGCAGTACCTGTTCGCCGGCCCCATCCCGCCCAACTCCGCCTTCCTGCTCGCCGCGGTCGTCCTCGGCGGCATGGGCACCATCAGCGGCCCCCTCATCGGCGCCGCCCTGCTCTTCCTCATCCCGAACAAACTCCAGTTCCTCGGCAACTACCAGCTCTTCGCCTTCGGTCTCGCACTCATCCTCCTGATGCGGTTCCGCCCCGAGGGCCTCATCCCCAACCGGCGCCGCCAGCTCGAATTCCACGAAGAGGCGGAAGCACCCACCCTCCTGACGAAGGCGGGGGCCTGACCACCATGACCACCGACACCACCACCAAGGACACCGCCCCCGGCGCCACCACGCCCGGCGAGACCGTCCTCGACGCCCGCGGCGTCACCATGCGCTTCGGCGGCCTCACCGCCGTACGCGGCGTCGACCTCACCGTCAACGCAGGCGAGATCGTCGGCCTCATCGGCCCCAACGGCGCAGGCAAGACCACCTTCTTCAACTGCCTCACCGGCCTCTACGTCCCCACCGAGGGCGAGGTCCGCTACAAGGGCGACGTCCTGCCGCCCAAGTCCTTCAAGGTCACCGCGGCCGGCATCGCCCGCACCTTCCAGAACATCCGCCTGTTCGCCAACATGACGGTCCTGGAAAACGTCCTCGTCGGCCGGCACACCCGCACCAAAGAAGGCTTCTGGTCCGCCGTCCTGCGCGGCCCCGGCTTCCACAAGGCCGAGAAGGCCTCCAGGGACCGGGCCATGGAACTGCTGGCGTTCGTCGGCCTCGACCACAAGGCCGAACACCTCGCCCGCAACCTCCCCTACGGCGAACAGCGCAAGCTGGAGATCGCCCGCGCCCTCGCCAGCGAGCCCGGCCTGCTGCTCCTCGACGAACCCACCGCCGGCATGAACCCGCAGGAGACCCGGGCCACCGAGGAACTGGTCTTCGCCATCCGGGACATGGGCATCGCCGTCCTCGTCATCGAGCACGACATGCGCTTCATCTTCAACCTGTGCGACCGCGTGGCCGTGCTCGTCCAGGGCGAGAAGCTCATCGAGGGCGACAGCGCCACCGTCCAGGGCGACGAGCGCGTCGTCGCGGCCTACCTCGGCGAGCCCTTCGAGGACGCGCCCGGCGCCGAGGAGGTGGCCGAGGTCGAGGCCGCCGAGGCACACGCCGAGGCGGACGCCGACACCACGGCCACGGGCGCCGACACCACGACCGACGCCGCGCCCGGCAAGGAGAACGACCGATGACCGCACTGCTGGAAGTCGAGGACCTGAGGGTCGCCTACGGCAAGATCGAAGCCGTCAAGGGCATCTCCTTCAAGGTCGAGGCCGGTCAGGTCGTCACCCTCATCGGCACCAACGGCGCCGGCAAGACCACCACCCTGCGCACGCTGTCCGGACTGCTGAAGCCGGTCGGCGGACAGATCAAGTTCAACGGCAGGTCGCTGAAGAAGATCCCCGCCCACCAGGTGGTCTCCCTGGGCCTCGCCCACTCCCCCGAGGGCCGGCACATCTTCCCGCGCATGAGCATCGAGGACAACCTCCGCCTCGGCGCCTTCCTGCGCAACGACAAGCCCGGCATCGAGAAGGACATCCAGCGCGCCTACGACCTCTTCCCCATCCTCGGGGAGCGGCGCAAGCAGGCCGCGGGCACCCTCTCCGGCGGTGAGCAGCAGATGCTCGCCATGGGCAGGGCGCTGATGTCCCAGCCGAAGCTGCTGATGCTGGACGAGCCGTCGATGGGCCTGTCGCCGATCATGATGCAGAAGATCATGGCGACCATCGCCGAACTCAAGGCACAGGGCACCACGATCCTGCTGGTCGAACAGAACGCCCAGGCGGCGCTCTCGCTCGCCGACCAGGGACACGTCATGGAGGTCGGCAACATCGTCCTGTCCGGCACGGGCCAGGACCTGCTGCACGACGAGTCGGTCCGCAAGGCCTACCTCGGCGAGGACTGACCGTTCGCCCACGACAGAGGCCCGCGCCCCCTTCTCCGGGGCGCGGGCCTCTGTCGTGCCGGACGTGCTCAGTCCTTCTTGGCCGCCTTCTTCTCCGCGCTGTCCGCGATGACCGCCTCCGCGACCTGCTGCATCGACATGCGGCGGTCCATCGACGTCTTCTGGATCCAGCGGAACGCGGCCGGCTCCGTCAGGCCGTACTCCGTCTGCAGGATCGACTTCGCGCGGTCCACCAGCTTGCGGGTCTCCAGCCGCTGGGTGAGGTCGGCGACCTCCTGCTCCAGCTGCTTCAGCTCGGTGAACCGGGAGACGGCCATCTCGATCGCCGGGACGACGTCGCTCTTGCTGAACGGCTTCACCAGGTAGGCCATGGCACCGGCGTCCCGGGCACGCTCGACGAGGTCGCGCTGCGAGAAGGCGGTGAGCATCAGGACCGGCGCGATGGACTCCTGGGCGATCTTCTCGGCCGCGGAGATGCCGTCCAGCTTGGGCATCTTCACGTCCAGGATGACCAGGTCCGGCTTGTGCTCGCGGGCCAGCTCGACGGCCTGCTCACCGTCCCCGGCCTCGCCGACGACGGTGTACCCCTCCTCCTCCAGCATCTCTTTGAGGTCGAGCCGGATCAGGGCCTCGTCCTCGGCGATGACGACACGGGTCGTCAGCGGAGGCACGTGCGACTTGTCGTCGTCGGACACGTCTGCGGGCTGGGGCGACTCGGGGGCGGTCACTGAGGCTCCTTGGTACGGGGCAGGCCGGTACTGCTGACAAGAGCCTACCTAGCTACGGTATGGTGGACTGGCAGCGGGTCGGCATTAATCTTCGATTCGCAGGAGCTCCGGTAGTCCAATCGGCAGAGACGATACCCTCAAAAGGTATTCAGTGTGGGTTCGAGTCCCACCCGGGGCACTTTTCCTTCGATTCCAAGGTCGGCAAGATAAGCGGAGGATCACGTTCGCGTGATCTTCCGCTTTTTGCTGCATGTCGCCGTGATCACTCTCGCATGGTGTCCACATGTACGACATCAGCACACGCAAGCGAGCGCTGGCGCTGGTAGCGCAAGGGCGAAGCCTCAGCTCCGTCAGCAGGGAGACGGGGATATCCCGATACGCGATCCGCTCCTGGCAGACCTGCATCGAGCCTGTCGAACGCGTGAGCAAGCCCTGTCCCCGCTGCCAGGAGGTCCCCGGTCCGCCTGAGAACCCGGCCGCCTACGCCTACCTTCTCGGCCTCTACCTCGGCGACGGCTGCATCAATGCTCACCGCCGAGACGTCTACACCATGCGCGTCGTCCTGGACAACGCCTGGCCAGGCATCATCGACGCGTGCGAGGCGGCACTCCGCGCCGTGCGCCCGGACAACAGCGTCTTCCGTGTGCAGAAACAAGGCTGTGCGGCGGTCACCAGCACCAGCAAGCACTGGCCCTGCCTCTTCCCCCAGCACGGCCCCGGTAAGAAGCACGAGCGTCCGATCGTTCTGGAACCCTGGCAGCAAGCCATCGTCGACGCCCACCCCTGGGATTTCATCCGGGGACTCATCCACTCCGACGGCTGCCGTATCACCAACTGGACGACCCGGATGGTCGGTGGTGACCGCAAGCGGTACGAGTATCCGCGCTACTTCTTCACCAACAAGTCGGACGACATCCGGGGCCTGTACACGGACACCCTCGACAAACTCGGCGTCGAATGGACGCACTGCACCCGCGACGGTAACCCGTACAACATCTCCGTCGCCAAGAAGGCCTCCGTCGCCCTCATGGAGACCCACGTCGGCCCCAAGCACTGAAAAGGGCCCCGAAAGGGGCCCGGCCCGTCACTTCGGGCTGTCGTCCTCGCCGATGTGGTGGACGCGGACCATGTTGGTCGAGCCGGAGACGCCGGGCGGGGAGCCGGCCGTGATCACCACGACGTCGCCCTTCTGGCAGCGGCCGTACTTCAGGAGCAGTTCGTCCACCTGGTCGACCATGGCGTCCGTGGAGTCCACGTGCGGCCCGAGGAAGGTCTCCGCGCCCCAGGTGAGGCTGAGCTGGGAGCGGGTGGCCGGCTCCGGGGTGAAGGCGAGGAGCGGGATCGGGGAGCGGTAGCGGGAGAGCCGGCGGGCGGTGTCCCCGGACTGGGTGAACGCGACCAGGAACTTCGCGCCGAGGAAGTCGCCCATCTCGGCGGCGGCCCGGGCGACCGCGCCGCCCTGGGTGCGGGGCTTGTTCCGCTCGGTGAGCGGCGGCAGGCCGGCGGCCAGCATGTCCTCCTCGGCCGCTTCGACGATCTTCGCCATGGTGCGCACGGTCTCGACCGGGTACTTGCCGACGCTGGTCTCGCCGGAGAGCATGACCGCGTCCGTGCCGTCGAGGACGGCGTTGGCGACGTCGGAGGCCTCGGCGCGGGTGGGCCGGGAGTTCTCGATCATCGAGTCGAGCATCTGGGTGGCGACGATCACCGGTTTGGCGTTGCGCTTGGCGAGCTTGATGGCGCGTTTCTGGACGATCGGCACCTGTTCCAGCGGCATCTCCACGCCCAGGTCGCCGCGTGCGACCATCAGCCCGTCGAAGGCGGCCACGATGCCGTCGAGGTCGGTCACGGCCTGCGGTTTCTCGATCTTGGCGATCACCGGGAGGCGGCGGCCTTCTTCGGCCATGATCCGGTGCACGTCGACGACGTCGTCTCCGTTGCGGACGAAGGAGAGGGCGATCACGTCGAAGCCGGTGCGCAGCGCCCAGCGCAGGTCGTCCTCGTCCTTCTTGGAGAGGGCGGGGACGGAGACGGCCACGCCGGGGAGGTTCAGGCCCTTGTGGTCGGAGATGACGCCGCCTTCGAGGACCCGGGTGTGCACGCGGGGGCCGTCGACGTCGGTGACCTCGAGGCAGACCTTGCCGTCGTCCACGAGGATGCGCTCGCCGGGGGTGACGTCGGTGGCGAGGCCGGCGTGGGTGGTGCCGCAGCGGTGGCGGTCGCCGTGGACGCCTTCCTCCACGGTGATGGTGAAGGGGTCGTCGCGTTCAAGGAGTACGGGGCCTTCGGCGAAGCGGCCGAGCCGGATCTTCGGGCCCTGAAGGTCGGCGAGGATTCCGACGCTGCGGCCGGTTTCGTCGGCCGCTTTTCGCACGCGCTGGTACCGCTCCTCGTGCTCGGCGTGGGTGCCGTGGCTGAGGTTGAACCGGGCGACGTCCATTCCGGCCTCGACCAGTGCCTTGATCTGGTCGTACGAGTCGGTGGCGGGCCCCAATGTACAGACGATCTTTGCTCGGCGCATGAGTCGAGCCTATGGCTTACCGGCGGGTAGAGAATTGGCGCCGTGTGACCACTCAACGGACTTTGGGCGAAGGGTTATTGACAAGTGTTGAATTGTGCGGTGGTCCGCTCCTATGAGCGATGGTCACCAGATCGCAACCTTCCGGACCTGTTGCCGTAAGTCATGCGCAGGTCAGAATCTACGCGCGTTGTCATGTGCGTGCGTTGTTGTGCCACCGCCAAGGAGACCGAGAGATGCCGTTGAACCGCCGGAAGTTCCTGAAGAAGTCCGCCGCCACCGGGGCGGGAGTGGCGATCGCCGGCGCGGCGGCGGCTCCGGCGGCCGAGGCGGCGGAGGCGGGGAAGCCCGGGCACCCCGTGAAGCGGTACTCCCTGACGGTCATGGGCACCACCGACCTGCACGGGCACGTCTTCAACTGGGACTACTTCAAGGACGCCGAGTACGCCGACAAGGCGGGCAACGCGATGGGCCTGGCCCGTATCTCGACCCTGGTCGAGCAGGTGCGCGAGGAGAAGGGCCGCTGCAACACGCTGCTGCTGGACGCGGGTGACACCATCCAGGGCACCCCGCTCACCTATTACTACGCGAAGGTGGACCCGATCACCGCCAAGGGCGGTCCGGTGCACCCGATGGCGCAGGCGATGAACGCGATCGGGTACGACGCGGCGGCCCTCGGCAACCACGAGTTCAACTACGGCATCGAGACGCTGCGGAAGTTCGAGGACCAGCTCGACTTCCCGCTGCTCGGCGCCAACGCGGTGGACGCGAAGACGCTGAAGCCGGCCTTCCCGCCGTACTTCATGAAGACCTTCCACGTGCCGGGCGCCAAGCCGGTCAAGGTCGCCGTCCTGGGCCTGACCAACCCGGGCATCGCGATCTGGGACAAGGCCTACGTGCAGGGCAAGCTGGCCTTCCCTGGTCTGGAGGAGCAGGCCGCGAAGTGGGTGCCGAAGCTGCGGTCGATGGGGGCCGACGTGGTCGTCGTCTCGGCGCACTCGGGCACCTCGGGCACGTCGTCGTACGGCGACCAGGTGCCGTACGTGGAGAACGCGGCGGCCAACGTGGCCAGGCGGGTGCCGGGCATCGACGCGATCCTGGTCGGCCACGCGCACGTGGAGATCCCGGAGCTGAAGGTCGTCAACGAGCAGACCGGGAAGACGGTCGTGCTGTCCGAGCCGCTGTGCTTCGCCGAGCGGCTGACCCTCTTCGACATCGAGCTGGTGTTCGGCAAGGGCCGCTGGGAGGTCGAGTCGGTCTCCGCCTCGCTGCGCAACTCCAACAGCGTCGCCGACGACCCGAAGATCACCAAGCTGCTGACCGACGAGCACAAGAAGGTCGTCGCGTACGTCAACCAGGTCGTGGGCCGGGCGACCGAGACCCTGACGACCGTCGAGGCCCGCTACAAGGACGCCCCGATCATCGACCTGATCACCAAGGTCCAGGAGGACGTGGTGAAGGCGGCGCTCACGGGTACCGAGTACGCCTCGCTGCCGGTGATCGCGCAGGCCTCGCCGTTCTCCCGGACCTCCGAGATCCCGGCCGGCGACGTCACCATCCGGGACCTGTCGAGCCTGTACGTGTACGACAACACGCTGGTCGCCAAGCTGATGACGGGCGCCCAGGTGCGTGCCTACCTGGAGTACTCCGCGGAGTACTACGTGCAGACGGCCGCCGACGCCCCGGTGGACGTGGAGAAGCTGACCAACGCCGGTGGCCGCCCGGACTACAACTACGACTACGTCTCGGGCCTGTCCTACGACATCGACGTCGCCCAGCCCGCCGGGTCGCGGATCAAGAACCTGACCTTCGCCGGGGCCGCGCTGGACGACGCGCAGCAGTTCGTGTTCGCCGTGAACAACTACCGGGCCAACGGCGGCGGTGCCTTCCCGTACGTGGCCACCGCCAAGGAGCTGTGGTCGGAGTCGACGGAGATCCGCACCCGGATCGCGGAGTGGGTGACCGCGAAGGGTGTCCTGGACCCGAAGGACTTCGCGTCGGTGGACTGGAAGCTGGTGCGCGACGGCAAGCCGGTCTTCTAGAGCCGCGGCAGTAGCGGGTCGACGGCGTCGGCGATCGTCTTCGCGCCGGCGCCGTCGACGTGCGGCCGTCGCCTCCTGTGGCGACGCTCACCTGCCCTCGACGAGCGGGGTGAGCCGCTGCGGCTGCCTGCCCTGCGGCACCCGGGCAGCGGGCTCCTCGAGTCCGAAGGAGGTGAAGGCGGTGCGGGACGGCAGCGGGTACGGCTCCTTTCCGGTGAGGGAGTTGAGGATGGTGGCGCTGCGCCAGGCGGCGAGGCCGAGGTCGGGTGCGCCGATGCCGTGCGTGTGCAGTTCGGCGTTCTGGACGTAGACCGAGCCGGTGACCGAGGGGTCCAGCACGAGGCGGTACTCCTCGTCGACGCGCGGGCGTTCGCTGCTGTCGCGGCGGATGTAGGGGTCGAGTCCGGCGAGGAGGCGATCGAGGGGGCGTTCGCGGTAGCCGGTGGCCAGGACGACGGCGTCGGTGGTGAGCCGGGAGCGGCTGTCCTGCTGGAGGTGCTCCAGGTGCAGCTCGATCTTGCTGGTGGCGATCCGGCCGGCGGTGCGGACGCGGACGCCGGGGGTGAGGACGGCGTCGGGCCAGCCGCCGTCCAGGGTGCGCCGGTACAGCTCGTCGTGGATGGCGGCGATGGTGCCGGCGTCGATGCCCTTGTACAGCTGCCACTGGGAGGCGACGAGCCGGTCGCGGACGGGCTCGGCGAGGGCGTGGAAGTAGCGCGTGTAGTCGGGTGTGAAGTGTTCGAGGCCGAGCTTGGAGTACTCCATGGGCGCGAAGGCTTCGGTACGGCCGATCCAGCGCAGCTTCTCCTGGCCGGGCGGGCGGTGCCGGAGCAGGTCCAGGAAGACCTCGGCGCCGGACTGTCCGGAGCCGACGACGGTGACGTGCCCGGCGGCGAGGAGCCTGTCGCGGTGGTCGAGGTAGTCGGCGGCGTGGACGACGGGCACGCCGGGCGCGTCCACCAGGGGCCTGAGGGGGTCGGGCACGTAGGGGGCGGTGCCGATGCCGAGGACGACGTTGCGGGCGTAGGTGCGGCCGAGGGCCTCCGCCTCGCCGTCGGCGTCGAGCTGGGTGAAGTCCACCTCGAACACGTCGCGTTCGGAGTTCCAGCGGATGCCGTCGACCTGGTGGCGGAAGCGCAGTCCGGGCAGCTGCCCGGCGACCCAGCGGCCGTAGGCGTCGTACTCGGCGCGCTGGATGTGGAGGTGCTCGGCGAAGTAGAAGGGGAAGAGCCGTTCGCGGGTCTTGAGGTAGTTGAGGAAGCTCCAGGGGCTGGTGGGGTCGGCGAGGGTCACCAGGTCGGCGAGGAAGGGCACTTGGACGGTGGAGCCGTCGATGAGCAGGCCGGGGTGCCAGTCGAAGTCGGGACGCTGTTCGTAGAAGACGGCGTCGAGTTCGGCGAGTGGCTGGGCGAGCGCGGCGAGGGAGAGGTTGCAGGGGCCGATGCCGACGCCGACCAGGTCGCGGGGGGAGGCGGGCTCGTGGCGTGGGGGGTGGGTCATCCGGGGAGGCTTCTTTCGGCGAGTTCGACGAGTTTGAGCAGGTGGGTCAGGTCGTCCGGCCGGGTGTGGGGGTTCAGGACGGTGGCCTTGAGCCAGAGCCGGCCGTCGAGTCGGGCGCGGCCGAGGACGGCCCGGCCCTCGTGCAGCAGCCGTCGGCGTACGGTGGCCACGGCGTCGTCGTCGGCCTCGGCCGGCCGGAACAGGACGGTGCTGATGACGGGGCGGTCGTACAGGTCGAAGCCGGGGTGTTCGCGGATCAGTGCGGCGAACTCGCGGGCGCGGGCGCAGACCTGGTCGACCAGGGCGCCGAGCCCGCTGCGGCCCAGTGTCTTCAGGGTGACGGCGATCTTCAGGATGTCGGGGCGGCGGCTGGTGCGCGGGGAGCGGCCGAGCAGGTCGGGGAGTCCGGCGTCGGTGTCGTCGTCGGCGTTCAGGTAGTCGGCGCGCTGGTGGAGTGCGGTGAGTTCGTGCGGGCGGGCGACGGCGAGGAGTCCGGCGGCGACCGGTTGCCAGCCCAGTTTGTGCAGGTCGAGGGTGACGGTGTGGGCGGCTTCGAGTCCGGCGAGTCGGTCGCGGTGCCGGTCGCTGAACAGGAGGCCGCCGCCGTAGGCCGCGTCGATGTGCAGCCGGGCGCCGTGGGCGGTGCACAGGCCGGCGATCTCGGGCAGCGGGTCGATGAGGCCGGCGTCGGTGGTGCCGGCGGTGGCGGCGACGAGCACGGGGCCGGGGAGTGCGGTGAGGGCGTCGTGGAGGGCGGCCGGGTCGAGGGTGCCGTCGGGTGCCGGGACGACGACCGGGTCGGGCAGGCCGAGCAGCCAGGCGGCGCGGGGCAGCGAGTGGTGGGCGTTCTCGCCGCAGACGAGGCGTACGCCGCCGTGTGCCTCGCGGGCGAGCAGCAGGGCGAGTTGGTTGGACTCGGTGCCGCCGGTGGTGACGAGGGCGTCGGCGAGGCCGGCGGTGCGGGCGAGGGTGCGGGTGACGGCGGCCTCCAGGGCGGAGGCGGCCGGGGCCTGGTCCCAGGAGTCCAGGGAGGGGTTGAGGGCGCTGGCGGCGAGGTCGGCCGCGGTGGCCACGGCGAGCGGCGGGCAGTGCAGGTGGGCCGTGCACAGCGGGTCGGCGGGGTCGGCGGAGCCGGCGGCGAGCGCGTGCACGAGGGCGCGCAGGGCGTCCGGGTCGCCGGTGTCGGGCAGGACGTCCCCGAGGGCGTCGGCGACGCGCGTGGCGACGGCGTCCGGTCCGCCGGCGGGCAGTGGTCCGCCGCGCTCGTCGCGGCCGGCCGCGAGGGCGTCGAGCACGGTGTCGAGGAGGGGCCGCAGGGCGTCGGGGCCGGCGGGGCCGGAGGCGAGGGGCGGCACGCTCACGGGCTCTCCTGCGCTCATGGGCTCTCCTCCGGGCAGGGGAACGTCCGGCGGGCATCCAGGGCCCGGGGCTTCCGGCGTGTGGGTGGAGTTCCAGCTTGTACCGGAAGGGGGTCCTGTGTCCCGGAAGCCGGGCGAACGGAACCCGAAAGTGTGTACTGCCGTACCCCTGCGAGAGGTTGGGGCGGCCTGGCTCCTCGGGCCCGCGCCGGGAGGCCGGCGGCGCGGTCCCGGGACCGGCGGGCGAAGGCGCGGGCCGGGGTGCCGGGGAGCCCAGGCTGCCGCCCGGCACCCGGTGGCCGGCCGGCCGGTGCCGCCGGTAGAGGCGGGCCGCCCGGCGGAAGA
>NZ_JBEXKG010000183.1:0-13180 GCF_040609555.1 Streptomyces sp. NPDC004658 | reverse complement strand
CCCGGGGCGGCGGGGCGACGCCGGGTGAGCCGCAGGCCCGGCCGGCCCACGTCGACGGGGTGCTGGCGGCGGTGCGCGAGGAGCTGACCGGGGGGCCGTACGACCCGCTGGACGCGCTGCGCCGGATCACCCGGGCCGTCGAACGGCTGACGGGGGTGCGCTCGGGGGTCCTGGACACGGCGGCGCTGCTCGTGGCGCGCGGCTCGGTCGCCGGGGCGGAGGAGTTCGTCGCGGTGCACCGGGGGGCGGTGGGTACGGAGGCCCGGGCCCGGCTGGCGGAGGCGGTACGCGAGCTGGGCGCGGGCCAGACGGGGTGGGCCGACGTGGTGGCCGGGCAGGCGCGACAGCTGGCCGACCGGGATGTCCGGGCCCACGGCGCCGGGGGCGACGCGGCCGGCCTCGCCGGCGCGGTCCTGGGCGGCATCCTCCTGGGAGAGGACCCGGACGGTGGCCCCCCGCCCGCGTTCGGCGGCCCGCGGACCCGCTCCCGGCTGCACGCGTGGGGGCCGCCGGTCTAGAACAGGCTCAGCAGCGCCTCCGCCGGGTCCGTCAGACCGCCCTCGCCGCCGGGCAGCGGCAGCTCGAACCACACCGTCTTGCCGCGGGGTGTGCGCCGCGAGCCCCAGGCCGCGCTGAGCAGGCCGACCAGTTGCAGGCCCCGTCCGCCCTCGTCGGTGTCCCGGGCCCGTCGGCGCCGCGGCTGGACCAGGCCGGAGTCCCAGACCTCGCAGACCAGGGTGCGGTCCAGCAGCAGCCGTAGCCGGATGTCCCCCTCGCCGTACCGCAGCGCGTTCGTCACCAGCTCGCTGACCAGGAGTTCCGTCGTGTCGACCAGCGGCTCCAGCTCCCAGGAGAGCAGCTGTCCGCGGGCGTACTCCCGGGCCCGGCCCACACTGCGCGGCTCGCGCGGCAGCGTCCAGTCGCCGACGGACTCGGCGGGCAGCCCCTGCACCCGGGCCATCAGCAGGGCGATGTCGTCCTCGCCGTGGTGGGTGTCGAGGGTGTTGAGGACGTGGTCGCAGACGTCCTCCAGGGGCCGGGAGGGGTCGGTGAGCGCGCCGACGAAGGCCTGGAGCCCCTCGTCCAGCGGGTGGTCGCGGGATTCGACGAGACCGTCCGTGTAGAGCGCGAGCAGGGCGCCCTCGGGGAGTTCGACCTCCACCTCCTCGAACGGCTCGCCGCCCACGCCCAGCGGCATGCCGGGCGGCACGTCGAGCATCAGCGCCGGCTCACCGGGCTCGACCAGCACCGGCGGCAGATGCCCGGC
Source organism: Streptomyces sp. NPDC004658 (assembly GCF_040609555.1). Classification (NCBI taxonomy): domain Bacteria; kingdom Bacillati; phylum Actinomycetota; class Actinomycetes; order Kitasatosporales; family Streptomycetaceae; genus Streptomyces; species Streptomyces sp. NPDC004658. The sequence continues at coordinate 11,913 of NZ_JBEXKG010000183.1, read as the reverse complement.
GTTGGCGAACGTACAGCGCCTGGTGACGGAGTCGTACACCGCGTACACGCAGGTCGCGAGGTACACCTCGGAGAGGTCCGCGTCCCGGGGCTGGCGGGCCGCACGGGTCGCCTGCTGGACCCCGCCCGGGGTGCCGAGGCCCCGCGCGATCTCGTCCAACGCGGAGAGCACTTCCGCCGGTTCCAGGTCCAGCAGGGCCAGTGTGCGTACGGCCGTGCGGAGTTCGCCCATCGCCACGGCCGCCCGCAGGCCCCGCCCCATGACGTCGCCGACCACCAACGCCGTGCGGTGGCCGGGGAGTTCGATGACGTCGAACCAGTCGCCGCCCACCTCCGTCGCCGCGTTGCCGGGCAGGTAGCGGCAGGCGATGTCCAGGCCGGACGCCTCGGGGTCGCCGGGCGGGAGCAGGGAGCGTTGCAGTATCAGCGCCCGCTCGTGTTCCCGGCGGTACAGGCGCGCGTTGTCGATGCAGACGGCGGCCCGTGCGGCCAGTTCGACCGCGAGGTCCCGGTCGCGGTCGCCGAACGGCTCGCTGCCCTTCGTCCGGGCGAACTGCGCGAGTCCCACGACCGTGTCGTGCGCGACCATCGGAACGGCCAGCGTGGACTGCACGAGGCCGCCCTCCTCCGCGGGCACGTGCTGCGGGCGGGCGGTGCGCAGGGCGTCCGCGCAGGGCGAGGTGAACGGGAAGTGGTGGACGGCGCCGACCTCGACGCGCTTGCCGGAACTGTTGAAGGGCGCGCCCGAGACGGCGCTGGCGAAGGCGACGCGGCGCAGTTCGGCGCTGCCGTCGGCGAGGCCGGGCGGGGTCTCGTCGCCGGCCAGCAGGCCCTGGTAGAGGTCGACGGTGGCGAGGTCGCAGAAGCCGGGGACGACGACGTCGAGGAGTTCGCGGGCCGTGGTCTCCAGGTCGAGCGAGTTCCCTATGCGGGCACCGGCCTCGTTGAGCAGGGCCAGATTGCGCCGGGCGGCGGCGGCCTCGCGGGCGGCGGCGCGACGGGCGGTGATGTCGGTGCCGAGCCAGGCGATGCCGATGGGCCGGCCGCTTCCGCTGTGCACGCGATAGAGGTTGACCGACCAGTGCCGGCGCTCCTCGGAACCCGGGACGAAGCCGGTGACGTGCATGTCGGTGATGGACTCGCCGCTCTCAAGCACCCGCCGCAGCGTGGCCGAGACGCGCTCGGCCTCACCGCGCGGCAGGTAGTCGTGAACTCCCTTGCCCCGGTGGTCGTCCGGGGTGCCGCCGAAGATGGAGGCGAACCGCATGTTGGCCCGGCGCACCCGCAGGTCCGTGTCGATCAGCAGGAATCCGAAAGGGGATTGACCGAAAATGGCCTGCGAGGCGGCGAGGTCGGTCTCGATGCTGCGCAGCGTGCGGACGTCCACGACGATGCACACGGCGGCCTTGTCGCCCTCGGCGGTGCGCGTCGGCATGACGTACACCTCGGCCAGGCCCTCCTCGCCGCGCGTGCCGTCCGGCCCGTCGGGCATCCGGAACGGCACCACTCCGGTCCACTCGCGCCCGTCGAGGATTTCGGCCATCTTCCGCTGGCCGCGCTCGCGCAGGTCGGGGTCGATGAAGGCCTCTATGGGGTCCATGCCGACGGCACGCGCGGCGGGGATGCCGAAGAGCTGCTCGGCGCGCAGGCTCCACTGGTCGACCAGCCCGCCGGGGCTGATGGAGAAGGACGCCACCTTGATGTAGTCGTAGATGGAACCGGGCGGACTGCTCTGCCACATGGCGTCACCGGGTGCCGCGGCAGCCTCCGCGGCCTGCCTCCTCGCGCCGTCCGACGGGTCCTCGGACTCCGTGGCCTTCGCTGGTATCTCGCTCACGCGAACCGTCCCCTCCAGCTCACCGCGTCCGGCACCGGTCACCGGGGGCGGCTGCCCGCAGTATCCAGCACTACGGCGCCGCACAACACGGTGTTCACGATCACAGCTCGGTCCAGGTGCTTTTCGGACCGGTCCGTGACAACACTTCCACTCTTCTAACCAGGGAACACACCGCCGAACCACTCACCGACGGACCACGTGCGCCCCCGGCGCGCGCGAGGGACGGCACGCCGTCCGCCGTACACCCCCGTGACCCTGCGCGTGCCGTGCCGTCACCCGGGCACCGCCAGTTCGAACCAGACGGTCTTTCCGCTCGCGCCGGGCCGGGTGCCCCAGCTGAGTGAGGAGCCCGCGACCAGCTGAAGGCCGCGTCCGCTCTCGTCCTCGGGATGGGCGACGCGTTCGCGCGGCAGGTCGGGGAGCGGGTCGGAGACCTCCACGCGCAGCGTGCCGTCGAGTCCGGCGGGCCGGACGAGCCGTACGCCGATGGGCCCGGTGGCATGCCGCAGCGAGTTGGTGACCAGTTCGCTGACCAGCAGCGCGGCGAGGTCGGCGACGCAGTCCAGGTGCCAGCCGTGCAGCTGGGACCGGACCGCCGCGCGGGCGCTGCGCACGGCGCCCGGTTCCGCGGGAAACGTCCACTCGGCGCAGTCGCCATCGGTGTCGATCACGCCGATCACTTCCCAGGCCAGCGAGCCCACCCATGTCCGGTTTCATGGGGTTAATGGGCCCATACCCGATATCCGGGCGGCAGTACCGCACCAGGCGGCGCACTGTGGCACAAGCGGCGTACGGAGGGTACGCCCCAAACGCTCGGGTGGTCCCGCGGGCGCACGGCCCCGGGTCAGACAGGCCCTACGCCCGCCAGCGGGCCGCCGCCTCCCGGATCGCGGGGACGTCCTGGTCGAGCCAGTCGACCTCCCAGATCCGGTCCGGTGTCAGCCAGCGCAGTTCGTCGTGGTCCTGGAGGGGCCGGGGCGGGGGCGAGCCGGGGCGCAGGCGTGCGGTCCACACGTGGAGGACGTACGGCGCCGGCAGCGGCCACTCGCCGGGCACGCGGTCGACCGGCTCGGCGTCGACGCCCAGTTCCTCGCGCAGTTCACGCACCAGCGCGTCCTCGGGTCGCTCCCCCGGCTCGACCTTGCCGCCGGGCAGCTCCCAGCGCCCGGCCAGATCGGCGGGCGCGCTGCGGCGCGCGGCCAGCAGCCTGCCGCCGTCGAGCAGGGCGGCTCCCACCACCACGATCCGTTCGGCCTCCGGGGTCGTACGCGTCATGGGGCGGAGCCTACGGGAGCGCGCGACCGGTCAGTTCTGCGTGCCGTCCCCGTTCTGACCGATGCGTTCGACCCAGTAGAGCTGTTTGTGCCCCCGGTCGTCGAGGCTGTCGGCGATCTTCTGCGCCTCGGCGCGGGTCGCGTACCGGCCGACGCGGTAGCGATTGCCGTTGTCGTCCTGCCGTATCACGATCCAGGGCAGGGACACCGTGCCCTCACTCATGGCCCCCACCGCCCGCGTTCCTTCTCGCACCGCCCCGCCCTCCCCCGGGCCCGGGCCCCCGCCGGGCCCCGTCTAAGGAAACCGCAATCCGCATATGCCCGAGCGTACGCCCAACCTTCACGCTGCGAATACGGCTTTTCACAAAGAGGTACGCATCGAGCCAGAACGCCGGGGGCGCACGGGGTCGAATGCGCCGTCGGGGGAGCCGCCGACCCGGGTCGGAGGCATGCCGAAGGCACCCCGGGCCACCTGCGAGAACGGCCGGATTGCTGCGGCTCGGGCGCCGTCGGCGGGGCGGGTACGGCGCCGGTGACCGCCCGGGCGGCGCATCGAGGTGTGCGCTACCTCACGCGCAGGGGCGGACGACCGCCCGGGCCGGGGCGGTCACTTGACGGGCAGGTGGTAGGAGACGCGGTAGCGGTCGGCCGGGATGACCACGTCGGCGGTCTCGACCGGGCGGCCGGAGGCGAAGTACGTGCGCTGGACCACGAGGACCACGTGCCCGGGGACACCGCCGAGCAGGTGCAGCTCCTCGGCCAGGCCGGGGCGGGCACCGACCTCCTCGGTGACGTTGTCCACGATGACGTCGATGGCCCGCATGCGCTCGACCACGCCCATCCCGCCGAGCGGCCCCTCCTCGGGCAGCATCACCGGGGTGCGGCCGGTGACCTCGAGGGGTTCCCAGGAGGTGGAGAGCATCATCGGCTCGCCGCCCTCCCGGAACAGGTACTTGGTGCGCATGACCCGGTCGCCGGTCCGGATCGCGAGCCGCTCGGCGACGGCCGCGCCGGCCTCGGTCTGCTCGCTGCTGGACTCCCAGGTGCCGCGCACCGAGGCGTCGGCCTGCTCCTGCCGGAACGGGGTGGCGCCGCCGGCCGGGCGGTATCCGGAGCGGGCCACGCGCCGGGGCACGGGCCGCTCGCGCACGTACGTCCCCGAACCGGAGCGGCCCTCGACCAGCCCCTCGGCCATCAGCACCTTGCGGGCCTCCAGGGCGACCGTGTCCGAGACGCCGTACTCCTCGCGGATGCGGGCCTGGGACGGCAGGCGGGTGTGGGGCGGCAGTGAACCGTCGACGATCTTCTTGCGGAGATCACCCGCGACGCGCAGGTACGCCGGCTGCTCACCGAAAGTCACTGGCCGCTCCCATCAGGTTGTACAGACAGCAACAGCCTGGCAACCGTGGGTTGAGCCGTGCAAGCAAAGGCCAGAGAATCACTCGATGTGATGACAAAGGCGGGGGGAGGGCTTTACCCAGGCGCTTTCTGCCCCGTATAGGCGCGCTCTCACACCTGGAGGCTCCCGTCGGATCCGTCGTCGGCCGCCGGGACGGTGGTGGCGAGCCCGAGCGCCTTCCGCACGGCGACCGCCCGGGACGGGTCGATGAGGCCGAGCCCGGTGTCGTAGTGCTCGTAGAAGGCGTCCGCGTCCCCGGCGGCCCCGGCCTTCGCCCACTCCGCGCGCGCCGTGTCCAGGCCGGCGGTGAGCGCGGCGACGGGCTTCCGGGCGCCGGCGGGCCAGTCGTGGGCGCGCAGCATCCGGGCCTGTTCGCCCAGCGCCGCCGACACCCGGCCCGCCCACGCCCTGTGCCCCGGCAGGTCGTCCTCGACATACTCCTCGTCAGGAGCGGTGTCCAGGGCGGCGTTGAGGACGTGAGCCGCCCTCAGATAGGCGACCTGGTCGGCGTCGAGGACCGTCTCGTCGTTGCGCAGCGACCCGCTCAGGTCCTCGCCCTCGGTGGTGTTGCCGAACACGCAGGTGATCTCGCGGTCCCCGGCGGCCCAGCTGTCCTCGGTCGGCGTCAGGTAGTACACGTCGACGTCCGGCGGGACCGCCCAGCCGTCCATCGCGTAGCTGTCCCGGAGACTCCAGCAGCGCTCGTCCGCCGTGTCACCGACCGCGTCGTCCCCGGGGTAGGAGCCGCCCGGGAGCGTGACGGTCGCGAACACCTCGCCGTCGTGCGCGCCGGCGCAGGAGACCTTGGCCACGTCGTACGTGTCACCGCTCAGCGCGCCCCCCGGCGCGTCGAAGCACTCGCCCTCGGACAGCGAGAGCGGCCTGCCCCCGCGTGCGCCGTCCTGGAACCCGTGCCACAGCGCGGCGGCGCCGCCCGTCGCGAGCAGCAGCGCCCACAGCACGAGCCCGACGCCGGACAGCACCGCGCCGCCCACGGCCAGCCCCGTGCCGCGCTCTCCGGTCCGCCGGATCCGGCGCAGCCCGGCCAGCCCGAGCACCAGCCCCACCCCCGGCAGGCAGCACAGCACCCCGAGCACCAGGGAGGCGATGGCGAGGCCGTTGACCGGCGCCGGGTGGTTGTAGGGGCGGTAGCCCTGCGACCACGGCTGGTACGCGGGCAACCCCGGCGAGCCGCCCGGCTGCCGGGGGTACGGCGACGTGCCGTACGGGTCCGGCGGCCGCGGCCGGGGTGGCTGGAACGGCTCTTGCGGCTGGTGGGGGCCGGGAGGCGGGGGGAAGGACACCGGTACCGTGCTCCTGGATCGGGCGGCGGCGCAGGGGACCGGCGGCCGCCCGGCGGCTGGGCTGACGTACGACTGGCCGCATGGTAAGCGTGAGCGGAACGGGGGCGGAATGCGGGTGGAGACGTACACGGTGGCCGGGGAGACGGTCCGCCGGGTGAACGGGCTGACGGCCCGGTGGGCGCAGGCCCTGAACGGCGAGGGCACGGTGTTCTCCGCGCCGGGTGTGTGGCCGCTGCTGGCCTTCCTGGCCGACGGCGCGGCGGGCCCGGCGCGGGCGGAACTGGCCGGCGCGCTGGGCGTGCCCGCCGAGCAGGCGGCCGGTGCCGCGCGGGAGTTGCTGGCCGGGCTGGCGGGGGTCGCGGGGCTGGACGCGGCGCTCGGCCTGTGGACGCACCAGGGGCTGGCCCTGCGGGAGGAGTGGCGGGCCGGGCTGCCCGCCGGGACCCACGGCGTCTTCGGGGACGACCTGGTCACCGCGCAGGAGCGGCTGGACGCCTGGGCGGCCGAGCGGACCGGCGGTCTGGTCGAGCGCATGCCGGTGACGCTGACCCGGGAGGCGCGGATGGTGCTGGCCACCGCCCTCGCGCTGCGCACGGACTGGCGGCAGCCGTTCACGGAGCTGCCGCTGCGGCCCGGCTCCGGCCCCTGGCAGGGCCGTACCCTGCGCGGGCTGCACCGGCGCAGCGTGCGGCCCGACCGGGTGGGCGTGGCGGGCACGCCGGACGGCTTCGTCACCGCGCTGACGGTGCCCGGGGACAACGGCGTCGACGTCCATCTGGTGCTGGGAGAAGAGCGGATGACGCCGGGCCAGGTGCTGGCGGCCGGGGTGGGTGTCGTGGAGCGCGGCGTGCCGCTGACCGGGGGCGGGGCGCTGCCGCACGGGCATGTCGGCCCCGGCCTGCACGTGGAGCAGCAGCCGGCCACCGCGCCGCAGCCGACGACGCTGGACGTGACGACGGTGTCGTTCGAGGTACGGGCCGACCACGATCTGCTCGCCCTGCCGGGCCTGTTCGGCCTCGGTGCGGCGACGGACACCGCGAGCGGTCACTTCCCGGGGGTGAGCCCCTGGCCGCTGGCCGTCGGAGAGGCCCGGCAGTCGGCCGTGGCCCAGTTCGGCGCGCTCGGCTTCCGGGCGGCGGCGGTGACGGCGGTCATGCCGGTGCCGGCCGGCGGGGTCCCGCAGTACCGCTACGAGACGACGGTCGTCCGGGTCACCTTCGACCGCCCCTTCGCCTTCCTCGCCGTCGACCGCGAGTCCCGCCTGGTGCTGGCGGCGGGCTGGGTGACGGAACCGGCGCCCCACCCCGTGCCGTCCCCCGCCCCGTGAGGCGGCTCGTCCTCCTGCCGGCGGCGAGCGGCGAGCGGGACCCGCGCGGGAACGCGGCGGGAGGTGAACGGGGGCGGGTGCCGGAATTCTGAGCGGGACACACGTCTGCAGAAGGAGGATGCCGTGAAGCGTCCGGTGTACAGCCCGGCCGACGACTCGGTCCTGCACCGCATCAACCAGGAACTCGCCCGCGTCGGCGGCCTGGTGCCCCGGGGAACGCGGGCACTGCCGGAGGACACCGAGTTCCTGGTCACCACGGTCACCGAGAGCGGCATGCACCAGGTCGTCGGGGTGGACGCCCGGCGGCGCGGCAGTGCGGAGCCGGCCGAGGCCACCCCGGACGAACAGGTGGAACTCCGGTCGGCGGTGCGGGCCCTGCTGGACCTGACCGGACACAGCTCGGGGACGGTCCGCACGTCGGTGGTCCTGCTCCCGGAGGGTCCGCGGGTCGTCGCGTGCACCGGGCTGGCCCCCACCCCGCCGACACCGTAGCCGGGGTGGATGGGTGAGCCGTTCCCATGGCGTCACGGGTGCCGGTATCGCCGGAGGAACGGTCCGGGAACGGCTCCCAGCAGCATCAGTGGTGTCGGAAACGGGACACCACGAGGGGGAGCAAGTCGATGCGTAACAAGCTGGCCGGTCTGTTCGGGATGGTCGCGATGGCGCTGGCGTTCGGGCTGGGCGCGACGGTCCAGCACCAGTCGGCGACCGACCGCCCCGCCGGGCACCACGTGACGGCCGAGAACCAGGGCCCGACCGTCATCACCGCGTCCTCCGCCGGCTGACCCCCGCCTCCCGCCCCGGGGGGAGCCCGGTGCGGGAGCCGCCCGTCCCGGCGCCGTCAGCGGCTCCGGCCGATCTCGGGTACGCCCATCGTGTCGAAGAGCCCGGCGGCGGCCCCGGCGTGCTGCCGGGCCGCCGCGTGGTCGCCGAGGGCCTCGCAGGCCCGGGCCAGCCCGGCCAGGGCGTGCGCCTCCTCGATCCGGTAACCGATGCCCGAAGCGGTCTTCAGGGCACTCGTGTGCAGCTGGAGCGCGTCGGCGGGATCACCCTGCCGGGTGCACAGCCGGCCGAGTATGTTCTCCGTCTTCACCTGCCGGATCGGCACCACGCTCGACCGGACGAGTTCCAGGGCGTGGTCGGCGAGGCGCGCGGCGCCCGCCGTGTCGCCCAGGCGGTGCTGGACGTCGGCCGACAGGGCCAGCAGGACGCCCACGTTGCCGGGGTCGTGGGTCTGGTCGCTGATGCGCCGGGCCCGTTCGAGGCACTCCTGGGCCTCGGTGTACTTCTCCAGACCCATCAGCGCGAGGGCGAGGTCGGTGACGGACACGATCTCGTTCTCCCGGCTGCCGAGGTGCCGGTCGAGTTCCACGGCCCGCCGTGCCGCCTCCACCGCCTCCGGATACCGGCCCCACTGCTCGTACAGGGTGCTGAGAATGGTCAGGCTCTCGGACTCCGAGCGCGCGTTCCCCAGCTCCCGGCCGAGGTCGACGGCCCGGACCAGGTGCGGCAGGGCCTGGTCGAAGCGGCCGAGCACACTGTTGAGCAGGCCGAGGGTGGACTCCGAGTGCGCTTCGGTGTCCCGGTCGCCCAGCTCGGTGGCCACCGCCAGCGCCTCCCGGGCCACTTCGACGCCCTCCTCGAAGCGGCCCAGCTTCCAGCAGGCCACACCCAGGTTGGACAGGCTCACGGCGAGCAGCACCAGGTCGCCGAGGCGGCGGGCGACTTCGACCGCGCTGCGGCTCAGGTCGCGGAACTCGCTGATGTGGCCACGGGCGTTGAGATAGAAGACCACGTCACGGGTCAGCCACACCGCGTGGCGGTCGTGACCGAGCGTCCGGGCCAGGGCGACGGCGCCGCTGAGCGCGGTGTGTTCCCGGGTGAACCAGGTCAGGGCCCGGTCGGCGTCACCCAGGTCCGGGAGCCGCGCCCCGGTGGCCGGCAGACCGGTCGGGCGGCGGCGCCGCCCGGGGAAGAGGACGTCGCAGGCCTGCTCGGTGGCCGTGAGGTAGTAGTCGAGCAGCCGTCCGACCGCGGCGCGGTCCTCCTGTTCCGTGGCCTGTCCGCGCAGGCTCAGCGCGAAGCTGCGGACGAGGTCGTGGAAGGCGTACAGGCCCACGTCCGGCTGCTGGAGCAGGTGGACGTCGAGCATGTGCTCCAGGATGTCCTCGGCGTCCCGGGTGTCCGTGCCCAGGAGGGCCGCGGCCGAGTGCACGTCGATGTCGGAGCCGGGGTGCAGCGCCAGCAGCCGGAAGGCGACGCGGGACTCCGCCGCCATCGTCTGGTACGACAGGCGCAGGGTGGCCGCCACGCTGCGTTCGCCCAGGCTCAGCTCGTCGAGCCGGCGCGTCTCGTCGCACAGGCGGTCCACCAGGTAACCGACCGTCCAGCGCGGCCGGTTGCGCAGCCGGGCGGTGGCGATCCGGAGGGCGAGCGGCAGGTGGCCGCAGAGCCGGGCCAGCTCGGCCGACGCCTCGGGCTCCGCCGCGACCCGCTCGGCGCCGAGCGTCTTCGACACCAGCAGCACGCTGTCGTCGCTGGACATGACGTCGAGCGAGGTCCAGTGCGCCCCGTCGAGGTCCAGCAGCCGGCTGCGGCTCGTCACCAGCACCAGGCAGCCCGGGGACGGGGGCATGAGGAGACGGACCTCGGCCGCCTCGACCGCGTTGTCGAGCAGCAGGAGCAGCCGCCGGCCCACCAGCGCGGCCCGCCAGGCGGCGGTTCTGCCCTCCAGGTCGTCGGGGATCTGGTCGCCGGAGATGCCGAGCGCGCGCAGCAGGGTGGCGAGCGCGGCCGCCGAGGTCACCGGCTGCTCGCCCGGTGTGTAGCCGCGCAGGTTGATGTACAGCTGGCCATCGGGGTACGCGTCGGCCAGCCGGTGCGCGACGCGGACGGCCAGGGCGGTCTTGCCGCAGCCGCCCATGCCGTCGATGGCGACGATCCCGGGAGCGCAGGTGGCGGACCGCTGCGCGCAGTCGAGCAGCTCGCGCTGTTCACGGTCGCGGCCGGAGAAGTCCGCCAGGTCGTAGGGGAGGGTGCACGGTGCCTGGGCCGGCACCGGTGCGGCCGGTGCGGGGGAGGACGGCGGCACGGGGGCGGCCAGATCGGGACTCTCCCGCAGGATTCCCTCGTAGACCTGGGTGAGTTGCTGGCCCGGGTCGATGCCCAGCTCCTCCACCAGCAGGTCCCGGACCCGGGCGTACTCCTCCAGTGCCTCCGCCTGCCGGCTGGAGCGGTACAGCGCGAGCATCAGCTGGCGGCGCAGGTTCTCCCGCAGCGGGTACCTGGCCGTCAGGTCCCGCAGGTCGGCGACGAGTTCGGCGGCCTGGCCGAGGCCGAGGCACAGCTCGAAGAGCTGCTCCGCGGCGGCGAGGCGGCGCTCGTCCAGGGCGGCGGCGGCCGCGGCGATCACCGGGCCCGCGACATCGGAGAGCACGGGTCCGCGCCACAGGTCCAGGGCGGCCCGCAGGGCCTCGACCGCCTGGGCGGTGTGACCCTGTTCGTCCGCGGCCCTGGCCCGGCGGACCTGAGCGGTGAACTCGGTCAGGTCGAGCTGGTCCTCGGGGACGGCCGCGCGGTAGCCGGGGCCGTCGGTGATGACGACCTGGCTCCCGCCGGGTATGCGGCGCCGCAGGTCGGCCACCGCCTTGCGGACCTGGTGGGACGCGGTGGCCGGAGGCTCCTCCTCCCACGTGGCCTCGACGAGCCGGGAGACGGGAACGAGCCTGCCCGGCTCAAGCAGCAGGGTGGCGAGCACCCGCTCCTGGACCAGTCCGCCCAGCCTGAGCCGGGTGTCCCCCGCCCAGACCTCCAGCGGCCCCAGAACGTTGAAACGCAGCCGGTCTCCGGCATGTTGTCCCAGCAAGCCTCTCCCCCTTGACCTCGTCGCCCGGCGCCGCTTCGACCAGCCGGAGAACCGCGACCGGCCGCACGGACTGCGCCGGCGGCACCGGAACGCGCTCCTGAAGGGCACCGCCGGGGGACGGGCGGTCTCCGCCCGACCGGTCCGCCGGCGGGCCGGGCAGCACGCGGGACGGGCCGTGCGCCGTCCTCGTCCGGTGCGTGGGGGCACCGGACGGGCCCCGCGCCCCACGGGCGCGGCGGACCGGCAGGACTCGGCGGGACTCGGCAGCCGCACTGCCCCCGGCGTTCGTCACGCCGTTTCGCACACGCTCGGCCGCCATCGGCTCCCCACCCCCCGTGCCCCCGGTGCACCCGGCGGGCCCCAAACCCACGGAAGCATAACGCCTGGCGGCGCGAAGACCCCGTGCCGTGCAGCGGTCATCCTGCGCAGACGCCGCGGCGGCCCGGCCGCCCCCGTCCCGCGGCGGAGCGCCCCCGCGGGACGGGCGGCGACCGTCCCGTGCGCCGGCGCCGGGAGCGGTCGGTACCGCTCGGGGAAGGGATCGGGAACGGCCGGCCGGACCCTGCGTAGGCAGGCAGGAGAGGGCGGAGGCCCGCGGCGAACCCGTGGCACACCGCCCCCGACCATCGCAAGGAGCATGAGCGTGGGCAGACCGGAGAAACCGCTGGCGCAGGACGCCGGACCGGCCACCGCCTTCGCCCTGGAGCTGCGCCGGCTCCGGGCCGCGGCGGGCTCCCCCAGCTACCGGGAGCTGGCGAGACGTGCGCTGTTCTCGGCCTCGGTGCTTTCGGACGCCGCGGCGGGCCACCGGCTGCCCACCCTTCAGGTGGCCCTCGCCTTCGCCGAGGCCTGCGGCGGGGACCGGGCGCTGTGGGAGCGGCGCTGGCGTGCGGCGGCGGGCGGCGCGG